>JAGWKJ010000211.1 GCA_028865375.1 Hyphomicrobiales bacterium
CGATCAGCGAGGCCGCGTCGCTGCCCGCGCTCGTCGGCTCGATCGCGCGCACGACCGTGTCGCGCATCAAGTCGCCGACGACCGGTACGCGCGGTTTTCGGCTCACGACGCGCGCAACCGCGCCAGCGCGACCGCGATTTCGGCGCCGACGCGCGCGTTGTCGCGCAGAAGCGCCATGTTGGCGGCGACCGAGCGCCCCGCCGTCAGTTCTTCGAGCTTGGCGAGCAGCCAGGGCGTGACGTCCTTGCCCGCCACGCCTTCAGCCCTGGCGCGCGCGGTCGCTTCCGCGAGCCTCGGTTCGATCTCGGCGGCGGGAATTTCGTGCGCCTCCGGGAGCGGGTTGACGAACAGAATGCCGCCGCGACCGAAGACGAGCGCGGCGCGCAACGCGCGCGCGGCGGCCGCGGCGTCGGGCACGCAATGGTCGAGCCGGAGGCCGCTGGTGCGCGAGTGGAACGCGGGGAACTCGCGCGTGCCGTAGCCGACCACCGGAACGCCCTGCGTTTCCAGCACTTCCAGCGTCTTTGGCAGGTCGAGGATCGACTTCGCGCCCGCGCAGACGACGCCCACCCGCGAGCGCGCGAGTTCGCCGAGGTCGGCGGAGACGTCGAACGTCGTCTCCGCGCCGCGATGCACGCCACCGATGCCCCCGGTGGCGAACACCGCGATGCCGGCCGCCTCGGCGATCGCCATCGTGGCGGCGACCGTCGTGCCGGCGTCGGCGCCCGCCGCGACCAGCGGCGCCAGATCGCGGAACGACGCCTTGGCCGCCGCGCGGCCCGCGCGCGCGAGCCGCTCCAGCGCTTCGTCGGCGAGCCCGACCGCGAAACGGCCGCCCAGCACGGCGATCGTGGCCGGCACGGCGCCGCCGGCGCGGACTTCGGCCTCCAGCGCGCGCGCCGTGTCGAGGTTGCGCGGGAACGGCAGGCCGTGCGTGACCAGCGTCGATTCGAGCGCGACGACGGGAACGCCCTTGCCGAGCGCGGCGGCGATCTCGGGCGTGAGATCGAGAAAGGGTTGCATCGGATGGTCGGTCATCGCGCCTCCATAGCCCGGCGCGGACCCGCCCGTCACCGCGCCGGCGGCCGGACCATGGCGATGGCGTGGAACCAGCTCCCCGTGACCGGGCCGCGCCGCGCGCCGTGCGGCGCCGGCGCCCCGCCATGCGCGTCGGCGACGAAGGCGAACGGCGGATCGTCCCCGGCCTTCGCGACGCGCGCGTAATGGAACTCGTGGCCGCACAGCGTCGTTCCGGCCGACCCCATCGGCCCATCGGCCGCCAAGGTCGCGACGCGGTAACCCAGATTCATCCGGCGCACGGAAAAATCGGTCTCCACGTCGAGCAATCCCGCCATCTCGTGACGCGCGCCTTGGGCGTCGATCAACCCGCGGCCGAGCGCCATGAAGCCCCCGCATTCGCCGTGGACCGGCGCCCGCGCCGCGAACGCGACGAGGCCGGCGCGAAAGCGCGCCGCCGCGGCGAGCCGCCCGGCATGGAGCTCCGGATAGCCGCCGGGCAGCCAGCAGGCGTCGCAATCGGACGGCGGCGGCTCGTCTTCGAGCGGCGAAAACGCGACGATCTCGGCCCCCGCGCGCCGCCAACCGTCGAGCACATGGGGATAGACGAAGCCGAACGCCGCGTCGCGCGCCAAGGCGATGCGGCCGCCCGGCGGCGGCAAGGCCGGCGACGCGTCCGTCGGCGCGGACATCGTCGACGCGCGCGCGGCTCCGCGAAGCGCGGCCAGATCGACGTGGTCGGCGACGAAATCGGCGAGCGCATCGAGCTTGGCGCCGAGCCCGGCGGTCTCCGCCGCCTGCACGAGGCCGAGATGGCGTTCGGGCAGGGCGAGATCGGTCCGTCGCGGCAACGCGCCGAAGACGGCGATCCCCGCCTCCTCGATGGCGCCGCGCGCGAGACGGGCGTGCCGCTCGCTGGCGACGTTGTTGAGGACGATTCCGGCCAGCGACAGCCGCGGGTCGAGCGCCCTGCAGCCGAGCGCGACCGCCGCCGCCGTCTGCGCCTGGCCGGAAGCGTCGAGCACGAGGACGACCGGCCAGCCGAAGGCCGCGGCGACGTCGGCCGACGAACCGCGCCCGCCCGGCGGCGTCGGCGCGCCGTCGAACAGGCCCATCGCGCCTTCGCAGATCGCGATCTCGGCGCCCAGCGTGGCGCGCGCCGCGGTGGCGGCGAACAGGTCGGGCGCCATCGCCCACGTGTCGAGGTTGACGCTCGGCCGCCCGGTCGCCGCGGCGTGGAACGCGGGGTCGATGTAATCTGGCCCCGATTTCAAGCCGACGACGGCGATTCCTTCGCGCGCCATCGCGCGCATGAGGCCGAGCGCCAGCGTGGTCTTGCCCGCGCCCGAGCGCGGCGCCGCGACGACGATGCCCGGGATCATGCCGCGCCTCCCGCGACTGCGCCGATTGTCGCCGCGCCGGTCGCGCGCCTATAGCTGACGCGATGGCCGACGACAGCGCCCCCCTCCGCCGCGGCTGGACGACCGGCTCTTGCGCGACCGCCGCCGCCCGCGCGGCCTTCGAGGCGCTGCATTGCGGGCGCTTTCCCGACCCCGTCGAGATCGCGCTGCCATCGGGCGCCCGCGTCGCTTTCGCGCTCGCCATGCAGGAGCGCGGCGGGGATTTTGCGCGCGCGGGCGTCGTCAAGGACGCCGGCGACGATCCCGACGTGACGCATGGCGCGCTCGTGGTGGCCACCGTCCGCAAGGGCGCGGGGGGCGCCGGCGTGACGTTCGCGGCGGGAGAGGGAATCGGCACGGTGACCCGGCCGGGCTTGCCCCTCGCCGTGGGCGAGCCCGCGATCAACCCAGTGCCCCGCGCGATGATCGCGCGTGCGATCGCCGAGGCCGCGCTGGCGCTGGAGATCGGCGCCGACGCGGCGGTCGAGATCGCGATCCCCGGCGGCGCCAAGATCGCCGAACGCACGCTGAACGCGCGGCTGGGCATAATCGGCGGCCTGTCGATCCTGGGCACGACCGGGATCGTGACGCCCTATTCCTGCGCCGCCTGGATCGACACCATCCACCGCGGCATCGACGTCGCGCGCGCGATGGGGCTCGGCCATGTCGCCGGCGCGACCGGCCGCACGTCCGAGGAGGCCGTGCGCGCGCTGCATGGCCTGCCCGACCCGGCGCTGATCGACATGGGCGACTTCGTCGGCGGCATGATGAAATACTTGCGCCGCGCGCCCGTCCCCAAGGTTACCGTCGCCGCCGGACCCGGCAAGATGGCCAAGCTCGCGCAAGGCCTGCTCGACCTGCATTCGCGCCGCGGCGAGGTCGACAAGGAGGCGTTGGCGGCGCGGGCGAGCGCGCTCGGCGCCGACGCGGCGCTGGCGGCCGGGATCGCGCAGGCCAACACCGCGGCCGAGATCTTCGGCCTTGCGCGCGCCGCCGCGTTGCCGCTGGCCGAGGACGTCGTGCGCGACGCGCGCGCGGTGGCTGCGCGGGCCTGCGGGCTCGAGGACGTGGCCGTGGAAGCGATCATGTTCGACCGCGACGGCGCCCTCCTCGCCCGCACCGATTTCGCGCAGGCCTCTCATTTCGCTCCGCGCGAGGGCCTGAACCGGCGGCGGTAGCCGGCATCGTAGAGCGCGCTGTCGCGGAAGTCGGACGCCGCCAGCGCCCGGCCGACGAAGATCGTGGCGCTGCGTTCGAGCGCCAACGGGCGCGCCTTGTCGGCGAGGTCGCGGAGCGTGCCACGTATGATCGCCTCGTCGGGCCGGCTGGCGCGGAACACGATGGCGGCCGGGCAATCGCGCCCGAGGATCGGCGCCAGCCTCGTCACGACGTCGTCGAGCGCGTGGATCGACAGGTGGATCGCCAGCGTCGCGCCCGTGGCGGCAAAGGCCTCCAGCGTCTCGCCCGGCGGCAGCGCGGACGCGCGCCCCGAGGTGCGGGTGAGCACCAGCGATTGGGCGACCTCCGGCACGGTGAGCTCGCGGCCGAGCGCCGCCGCGGCGGCCGCGAAGGCCGGCACGCCCGGCGTCATCGTCCAGCCGATGGCGAGCGCGTCGAGCCGGCGCGTCTGTTCTGCGACCGCGCTCCACACCGAGAGATCGCCGGAGTGCAGCCGCGCCACGTCCTCGCCGCGGTCGCGCGCGCGGACGAACTCGGCGACGATGCCCTCGAGGTCGAGCGGCGCGGTGTCGACCAGCCGCGCGCCGGGCGGGCAATGGGCGAGGATTTCCGGCGCCACCAGCGAGCCCGCGTAGAGACAGACCGGGCAGCGCGCGAGAATGTCGCGGCCGCGCAGGGTGAGGAGATCGGCTGCGCCGGGTCCCGCGCCGACGAAATGCACTTTCATCGCGCCGCCTCCGCGAGCGCGGCGGTGGCGCCGTCGCGCGCGACGCGGGCGACGGCGAGCCGCGCGCCGGGCCCGGCGCCCAGCAGCGCCGCGGCTTCC
>JAGWKJ010000212.1 GCA_028865375.1 Hyphomicrobiales bacterium
ACCTTTCGTGGGCCGCCGCGCCCGCGCGGCGGGGCGCGCTTCCGCTCGCCAAGCGCGCGCGCGCGCGCTTCGACCGCGAGGCGCTCGACGCGTTCGCGCACGCGCTGAAACGCGGCCGCAAGGCGGCGATCCTGCTCGGCGGCGAGGCGCTCAGGCCCGACACGCTCGAAACCGCGTCGGCCATCGCGGCGGCGACCGGCGCGCGGCTCGCCGCGCCGACCTTCTGCGAAAACCTCGCGCGCGGAGACGGCAGGCCCGCGATCGACCGCGTGCCGTATTTTCCCGACCCCGCCGAGGCGTTCCTTGCGGGGCTGGAGGCGGTGGCGGTGGTGGGCGGGCGCGCGCCGGTGAATTTCTTCGGCTATCCAGGCAAGGCGAGCCTGCCGTTGCCGCCGCGTTGCCGGGTCCTCGCGATCGCGGAGCGCGGCGACGACGTCGTGGGCGCGCTCGGGGCCTTGGCGCGCGCCGTGGGCGCCATCGCCGCGCCGCGACAGCCTCCGCGCACGCCTCCGCCCGCGCCCGCGCCGGGCAAGCTCGACGATCACGCGGTGGGCGCCGTCGTCGCGCGCGCGATCCCCGCCGACGCCATCGTCGTCGAGGAGGCCTTGACCTCGGCGCCGATGTTCTTTGCGCAGAGCCAGGCGAGCGCGCGGCACGATTATCTTCAGCTCACCGGCGGCGCCATCGGCGCCGGCCTGCCGCTGGCGCTGGGCGCGGGCATGGCGGCGCGGGGCCGCAAGGTGGTGGCTCTGCAGGCCGACGGCAGCGCGATGTACACCGTGCAGGCGCTGTGGAGCATGGCGCGAGAGAACGTCGACGCGACCGTCGTCGTGTTCTCCAACCGCGCCTACCGCATCCTCTACATGGAGATGACGAACGCCGGCGCGCCGCCGGCCGGCGTCAACGCGCGCGCGATGTTCGACCTCGACCGGCCGCCGCTCGACTTCGCCGCCATGGCGACCGGCATGGGCGTGCCCGCGACGCGCGTCGACACGTTGCAGGGCTTCGCCGAGGCGTTCGGCAAGGCGCTGAAGGCGCATGGCCCGCGGTTGATCGAGGCCGTCGTGTGACGTCTCACGCGCCCTCGACGCGCCGCCAGCCCGCGCCGTCGCGCCGCCAATAGGCGAGCGGCAGGCCGCGTTCCTTCAGCCCGCGCCATTGCGCGCGCGCGTCGGCGAGCTCGGCCTCGTCGGTCCCGTCGAACAGCAGGATCGCGCGCTCGTAAGGCGCGTCGCCGGCGGCGGCGTCGAGCGCGGGGGCGAGCGCGGCGCGCGCGATCGCGAGCCGCATCGCGGCGGCGTTGCGGTTCTCGGGCCCCGAGCGGATCAGGATCGGTTGCAGGTCGGCGTCGCCGTCGGAATCCGTGCCGTGGGCGAGGAACGCGTCCTGCGAAAACGTCCACAGATAATCGTCGAGCGCGGCGATCCGTTCGGTCTCGCCGCAATCGACCGCGACCCTCCAGCCGCGCCGGCGCGCCTTTTCCAGCAGCGCGGCGACGGCCGCGAACCGGTCGCCGCCTTCGAGGTGGTAGAACCAGATCTCGGTCACGTCATTGCGCGGCGGGGCCGACCACGATCAGCGCGCGGTCGCCGTCGGTGTAGATCAAGCCGAGCGAGACGCCGCCGGGCTCGTGCGATTCCGTCTTGCCGGCGTAATAGACGTCGCCGCGCTGCTTGGAGGCGCGCAGGTAGTCCTGCGCTTCCGCGTTCATGCGGCTGAGCGTGGCGGAGATGCGCGCCGCGTTCCAGCCCAGCGCCGCGTGCAGCGTGGCGACCTGCATCGCGTCGAACGCTTTCGCGCCGTCGGCCGCCGCGGGCAGGGGGATCCGCAGCTCGAAGCGCAGGAACTCGGCGCCCGCGCATTCGAGCGTGCCGTTGACGCCGCTCGGGCTCCTGAGGTCGAACACGCCGCCGCGCGCGGCGCCCGACGCGCTGACGATCACCGGCTCGACGAAGGCCGGGCCGAAGCCCGTGGCGTCGCGCGCGAAGGCCGACTTGAACGCCTCGCAGCCCGCCAGCGCCGCGGAGGCGGGCGCCGCTGCCGACGCGAAGCAGGCCGCGGCGGCCGCGGCGACGAGGGCGGAACGACGCAAGCTCCTTTTTCCATCCGGTCGGCGACGAGGCGGTCGAGCAGGCGCACGCCGAAGCCCGACGCCCAGCCGCGGCTGGTCTCGGTCTGCGGCGAGGCCATCGCGACGCCGGCGACGTCGAGATGGGCCCAGGCCATGTCGCCGACGAACCGCTTCAGGAATTCGGCCGCCGTGCAAGAGCCGGCGTCGCGCCCGCCGGCGTTTTTCATGTCGGCGAACTTGCTGTCCATGGCCTTGTCGAAGGCGGGGTCGAGCGGCATCCGCCACAGCTTTTCGCCGGTCTTGGTCCCGGCCGCGAGGAGGTCGGCGGCGAGAGCGTCGTCGGTGGCGAACAGGCCGGCGAATTCATGGCCGAGCGCCACGACGATGGCGCCCGTCAGCGTGGCGAGGTCGACCGCGAAGGCCGGGTCCATCGTCTGCTTGGCGTGCCACAGCAGGTCGGCCAGCACGAGGCGGCCCTCGGCGTCGGTGTTGACGATCTCGATGGTCTGTCCCGACAGCGAGGTCACGATGTCGCCGGGGCGGTAGGCCGCGCCGTCGGGCATGTTCTCGACCAGTCCGACCAGGCCGACGGCGTTGACCTTGGCCTTGCGCTTTGCGAGCGCGTGCATCAGCCCGACCACTGCGGCGGCGCCGGCCATGTCGCCCTTCATGTCCTCCATGCCGCCGGCGGGCTTGATCGAGATTCCGCCGGTGTCGAAGCACACGCCCTTGCCGACGAACACGGCGGGCTTGGCCTTGGGGTCGGCCGCGCCGTTCCAGCGCATCGTGACGACGCGCGCCTCGCGCACCGAACCCTGCGCCACCGCCAGCAGCGCCCCCATGCCGAGTTTTTCGATCGCCGCACGATCCATGACCTCGACGACGACGCCCAGCTTGTCGAGCGCCGACGCGCGCTTGGCGAATTCCTCCGGATGCAGCACGTTGGGCGGCTCGTTGACGAGGTCGCGCGCCAGCAGCGCGCCTTCGGCGACCGCCGTGGTCGAGACGGCGGCGCGCCGCGCCGCTGCGGGATCGCCCACCGCCAGCGTCAACGAGGCGGGGCCGTGGCTCTCGTCGTCCTTGCGCTTGGTGCGGTAGCGGTCGAAGCGGTGCGCGCGCAACGTCGCGCCGAGCGCGAATTGCGCCGCGGCTTCCGCCTCGGCGGCGAGGCCGGCGGGCGCGGCCAGCGACACCGTCGCCGACTTCGCTTTCGCCAGCCGACCGAACGTGGCGCCGCCGAGCTCGACGAAATCCGCCTTCTCGACGTCCTTGGCGCCGCCGAGCCCCACGATCACGAGCCGGTCGCAATCGAGCTTGCGCGGCGCCAGGATCTCCAGCGCCGACTTGGCCTTGCCCTTGAAGCGCTCGGCCTTGGCGGCCTTTTCGACCTGTTCCATCGCCGGCTTGAGCGCCTTGCGCAATTCGGGGGCGAACTCGAGCTTGTCGTCGCAGAATACGACCCAAGCGCCGTCGGAAGGCGCGCCATGGGCGGTGAATGCGATTTTGGGCGGCGCGCTCATGGGGCTCCGGGGGTGCGACCGAGAATGGGTCATCATAGCCGCCTTACCGGGCGCCAAATCAAGGGGGCCGGACGCCCGAAGTCGGGGTTGCCAAGGCGGTCGCCCCCGCTTAGCGAGGCGCTGGGGCGGTTTTCCGCGGCGACGCGGACGATGGAGTATCGTTGCGACCATGCCCGCGATTCCCGTTCTGGGCCGGATCGGTCGGCGCCTGCTGGGCGCGCTGGCGATCCAGGCGCTGGCCGCCTTCGCGGCGCTGACGGCGATCCTGTGGCTGGTCGGCGCGCTGTCGCGGATCGACCTCGTGACCGACCGCGGCCAAACGCTCCTGACGTTCCTCGCCATCACCGCGCTGGCGCTGCCCGCGCTCGCCGTCGTGCTGGCGCCGATCGCGGTCTTCCTGGCGTCGATCTTCCTGCTGTGGAAATTGGCCGGCGATTCGGAGATCGCGGCGATGGCGGCGGCGGGCGGGTCGCCCCGGCGGTTGGCGACGCCGTTCCTGGCCTTCGCGGCGCTGGTCGCGCTCGCGGGCGGCTACGTCGCCAATTCGGTCGCGCCGGCGGCCGCCCGCGTCACCACGACGATGCTGGCGCAAGTCGGCGCCGACTTCCTGTCGCGCGTGCTGGCGCCGGGCGCCTTCTCGTCCTTCGAGGACGGCCTGACGCTGCATTTCCGCGCCCGCGCGGCCGACGGGTCGCTGGTCGGCGTCTTCATCGACGACGCGCGCGACCCCGCGCGCCGCATGACTTACGTCGCCAAGGCCGGCCGCACGACGAAGTCCGCCG
>JAGWKJ010000213.1 GCA_028865375.1 Hyphomicrobiales bacterium
CGCACGCGAGGCCGCGTTCGGCCGCCGCGTCGATGCGCTGCTGGACGCGCTCCCGCGGATCGACTGGCGCGAGGCGCATTCGATCGCCGACAAGGTGAACCTGCGCGCCGGCGAGGCGGAATACGAGACGCTGAAGGCGCGGCTCGAAGCTTGGCTCGGCGCGCAAGTGCGCGCGGGGGCGGTCGCCGGCGCCGGCCCTGCGCGTCTTGCGCCGGTGGCGGAGCTATGGAACAGGATGCGGACGACGGCGCGCGAAGCCGAGGCCCTCAACCTCGACAAGAAGCCGCTCGTCCTTTCGCTCCTGGCGGACCTGTCGACGATCGCGCGCGCGCGCTGAAGCGGGGATGCGGGAGGCAGCCGGGCCCAGCGATGCACGACCTGATCTCCACCGCCATTCCTTACGCAAACGGCGCGCCCCACATCGGCCACGCCTACGAGCGCATCGCGACCGACGCCTTCGTCCGGTTCCGCCGCCTGCAGGGCAGCGACGTGTTGTTCGTCACCGGCATGGACGAGCACGGACAGAAGATGCAACGCACCGCCGAGCGCGAGGGGCTGACGCCGCAGGGCCTCGCCGACCGCACCGCGGGCCAGTTCGCCGAACTGGGCGCCCTGCTCGACGCGCCGGCCGACGACGTCGTGCGCACGACGCAGGAGCGCCACAAGCGCGCCGCGCAGGAACTGTGGCGTCGCATGGAAGCCAATGGCGACGTCCATCTCGCGAAATATTCCGGCTGGTATTCGATCCGCGACGAGGCCTATTTCGACGAGGCCGAACTGACGACGGGCGAGGGCGGCAAGCGCCACGCGCCGTCGGGCGCGCCGGTCGAATGGGTCGAGGAGGAGAGCTATTTCTTCCGGTTGTCGAGATACGCCGACCGGCTGCTCGCCCATTACGAGGCCAATCCGGGCTTCGTCACGCCCGAGAAATATGGCAACGAGATCGCCGCCTTCGTGAAGCGCGGGCTGACCGACCTCTCGATCAGCCGCACCACCTTCGACTGGGGCGTGCCCGTGCCCGGCGACCCGCGCCACGTGATGTACGTCTGGGTCGACGCGCTGACGAACTACCTGACCGCGACCGGCTTCCCCGACGAGGGCCCGCGCAACGTCTATTGGCCCGCCGCCGCCCACGTGATCGGCAAGGACATCACGCGCTTCCACGCGATCTACTGGCCGGCGTTCCTGATGTCCGCCGGCCTTCCGGCGCCGCGGCGGATCGTCGTCCACGGGTTCCTGTTCAACCGCGGCGAGAAGATGTCGAAGTCGGTGGGCAACGTCGTCGCGCCCGGCGACCTCGTGCGCCGTTACGGCGTCGACGCGGTGCGCTACTTCTTCCTGCGCGAAGTGCCGTTCGGCCAGGACGGCAACTGGTCGCACGAGGCGATCGTCAACCGCATCAACGCGGACCTCTCCAATGACCTCGGCAACCTCGCGCAACGCTCGCTCTCGATGGTGGCCAAGAACCTCGACGGGCGTCTCCCGGCGCCGCACGCCTCCGGCGCCGACGACCAAGCGCTGATGGCCGCGCTCGACGCCCTGCCGGGCAAGGTCGCCGCCGCGATGGACGCGTTCCAGCCCCACCAGGCGCTGGCGGACGTCTGGGCCGTCGTGGGGCAGGCGAACCGCCATTTCGCCGCCGCCGAGCCTTGGAAGCTGCGCAAGACCGATCCGGCCCGCATGGCGGCCGTGCTCGGCATCGCCTGCGAGGCGACGCGCGTGTTCGGCGTCCTGACGCAGGCGTTCATGCCGGGCGCGGCGGGCCGCTTGCTCGACCTGTTGGCCGTGCCCGCCGACGCGCGAACGCTCGTGCACGCGGGCGCGAAGGGCAGGGTCCCGGCGGGAACCGCGCTGCCGGCGCCGACGCCGATCTTTCCTCGTTACGTGGAAGCCGACGAAGGGGCCGCGGCCGGCGCATGACCCTGATCGACAGCCATTGCCACTTGGATTTCCCCGACTTCGCGGACCTCGACGCGACGGTCGGCCGCGCCGTGGCGGCCGGCGTGTCGCACATGGTGACGATCTCGACGCGGGTTGGAAACGTCGCGCGCCTGCGCGAGATCGCCTACGCCCGGCCGGAGGTGTTTTATACCGTCGGCACGCATCCCCATCGCGCGCACGAGGAGCCGGAGGCGACGCCCGAAGAGCTGGTCGCGCTCGCGGCCGACCCGCGCTGCGTCGCGATCGGCGAGGCCGGCCTCGACTACCATTACGACAAGGCGCCGCGCGACGTGGCGGCACGCGTGTTCCGCGCACACATCGCCGCGGCGCGCGCGTCCGGCCTGCCGCTCGTCATCCATTCGCGCGACGCCGACGACGACATGGCGACGATCCTGCGCGAGGAAACCGCCAGGGGCGCGTTCCGCGCCGTGCTGCATTGCTTCACGTCCGGCCGCGGCCTGTTCGAGGCCGGCATGGAACTCGGCCTCTACGTGTCGTTCTCCGGCGTGCTGACGTTCAAGGGTTCGGACGCCTTGCGCGAGATCGCGCGCGACGCGCCGCTCGACCGCGTCCTGGTGGAGACCGACGCGCCCTACCTCGCGCCCGTGCCGTTCCGCGGCAAGCGCAACGAGCCGGCCCATGTCGTGGAGACCGCGAAGGCGCTGGCGCAGGTCAAGGGCGTGGCCTTCGACGAGGTCGCTCGCGCCACGCGCGCCAATTCGCTGCGCTTTTACGACAAGATGGCCGAGGCAGGCGTGAAGGCGGGCGCCGCGTGACGCTGACGATGCGCATCCTTGGCTGCGGCTCCTCGGGCGGCGTGCCGCGCGTGGGGCAGGGCTGGGGCGATTGCGACCCGGCCGAGCCGCGCAACCGGCGCCGGCGCTGCTCGATCCTGCTGCGCAAGCGCGGGAACGGCGGCGAGACCGCCCTGCTCGTCGACGCCTCGCCCGACCTGCGCGAACAGCTGCTCGACGCCGATGCGACCCGGCTCGACGCGACGCTTCTGACCCACCCGCACGCCGACCACATGAACGGCATCGACGACGTGCGGCCGATCGTCATCCACATGCGCCGGCGAATGCCGATCTACATGGACGAGGCGACTTCGGCGGCGGCGCGACGCTCGTTCGGCTACGTGTTCGAGACGACGCCGGGCAGCCTCTACGTGCCGATCGCCGACGACCGCCGCCTGCACCACGGCCGACCGCAGACCTTCGAGGGCCCGGGCGGGTCGTTCGACGTGACGCCGTTCCGGCTCGTGCACGGCGAGATCGACGCGCTGGGCCTGCGCGTCGGCACGGCGGCCTACACGCCCGACGTGAGCGCGATTCCGCCCGAGAGCCTGGCCCACCTCGAAGGGCTCGACCTGTGGGTGATCGACGCGCTCAGGCGCACGCCGCACCCGACGCACTTCAGCCTCGACGATGCGCTCGGCTGGATCGAGCGCATGGGCCCCAAGCGCGCGGTGCTGACCAACATGCACACCGACCTCGACTACGCGACCCTGAAGCGCGAACTGCCCGACAACGTCGAACCGGCGTTCGACGGAATGACGCTGGAGGTCGGTCAGGAAATCGCTTGATTCCCGGGCCATACTGCGTTCATTAGTTCCATAATATGCATTATGCGAATTCGATGTTTCCTCGTGCCCCCCACCAGCGTTTCTTCGCCCTCTCCGTCTTTGCGAGGAGCGGAGCGACGAAGCAATCCAGATTGTTCGGCGATCGGCGAGGTCTTTGCAGGCTTCTGGATTGCTTCGCTTCGCTCGCAAGGACGGCGGAGGTTTTCCGTGCGAGGCTTGTGTCGGCTCCCCTAAAAAGCAAACGACGACGGGCGGGATTTCCGCGCCGTCGTCGCCTTGCAGGAGAGACGCGAGCCTAAGCTCGGACGACCCTTCGTGCGGTGGCCTTGGCCGTCGGCCATCGTCGACCTTCTGGCGGTCGCGGGACGCGCATGGGGAGGAACATGCAGCGACCGTACGGACCGGTTGGGCGGCGACGGCGGGCGACCGCGGTCGCTCCGCGCCAAGCCCGCGCCGAACTCACATCGCGGGCGCGGAGGCTTTCGCGGCGGCCTTGCGAGCCGGCTTGCGAGCGGCCTTCTTGGCCGGCTTGCGGGCCGTCTTCTTCGCCGCGGTCTTGCGCGCCGTCTTCTTCGCAGGCGACTTCTTCACGGCCTTGCGGGCGCCCTTCTTCGCGGCGGACTTCTTGGCCGCCTTCTTCACTGCTTTCGCCATTGTTTTCGTCCCTTCGTTCGCGGCCCTCGCGCCGTCCATGCGCGCGCCGAACGACATGAAGTTATTCCCGCGCGCGTCGCGCGCAAGCGGCAAGCGGCGCGCCGTACGCGAGTCGCGGCCCGCAACGGCCCGCGAACGCTGCGATTTCGGCCGCCGGGCGCGACGCCGCCGGCTCGGCGCG
>JAGWKJ010000214.1 GCA_028865375.1 Hyphomicrobiales bacterium
CGCGCCGCGCCGCGAAAGTGCGGGCGCCTGTCCGCTGTCGGCCGCCAGGACCAAGGCGCTGGCGCCGCTCGCCAAGGGCCAAGTGGCGGCCTTCGACGTGGCGGCCGCGCCCGCCAAGGCGCCGGACCTAACCTTCAAGGACGCCGGGGGCGGCGACGTGAAACTGTCGAGCTTCGCCGGACGCACGGTGCTGCTGAACCTGTGGGCGACGTGGTGCGTGCCCTGCCGCAAGGAATTGCCGGCGCTGGACGCGTTGCAGAAGGCGGCCGGCTCGAAGTCCTTCGAGGTCGTGGCGCTGAACCTCGACACGACGCGGCTCGAACGGATCAAGCCGTTCCTCGCCTCGATCAAGATCGAAAGCCTCGCCTATTACGCCGACCCGACGGCCGACGCGCTGCAATCCATGAAGGCCGTGGGTTCGCTGCCTGGCCTGCCCACCACGTTCCTGATCGGGCCCGACGGCTGCGTCGAGGGCCAGTTGTCGGGTCCCGCCGAATGGGCGTCGCCCGACGCGCGGGCGCTGATCGCCGCGGCGCTGTAAAAAAAAACGCCCGGCCGAAGCCGGGCGCCTTGGATGCGAGGGAAGACGGCTCAGAATTTGTAGCCGACGCCCAGCAGCACCGCGTTCGAATTGTTGCGCACCTTGTCGGCCGTGTTGGCGGCCACGTTCGAGAACGAGTTCCGGCCGAGGTCGGTGTAGCGATATTCGGCGCGCACGAACCAGCTGTTGTTGATCGCGTAGTCGACGCCGCCGCCGAGCGTCCAGCCCGCGCGCGTGGTCGTGTGCGACAGGAACGGCGCCGCGCCGGTGAAGGCGTAGGTCGTGTTCACGTCGCCGTAGGCGAGGCCGCCGGCGAGGTAGAACAGCGCCGGGCCCATGCCATAGCCCAAGCGGGCGCGGACGTCGCCGAGGTAGGTCTCCTTGGCACCGATCGTGTAGCCGGTCGCCAAGTTCTGCGTTCCCCGGCCGCCGATGACGCCGTTGAAATCGCCTTCGAGACCGACCACGAGGCCCGAACCGAACTGCTGGTTGTAGCCGACGAAGCCGCCGATCAGGCCGTCCGACTTGTTGATCGAATACGGGCCGAAGACCGTCCCGGCCACGTTCGTGAACGGCCCGCTGGTCTGTTCGCCGATCCAGCCGGCCTGGCCGCCGACGTAGAAGCCGGTCCACGTGAACGGCGCGGCGACGGGCGCGGGCATCGGCGCCATCGGCGCGGTCTTGTGGGTCGGCAGGTCGGACGCGAAGGCCGAGGCCGAGAGGGCGGCCAACGCGGCGCCCGAGAGAAGGAACTTGCGGATCATCTTGAAAACTCCATTCTTATTTCCGCCTGACGATGACGCTTACGCGCAATCTTCACACGAGGGACCTTAAAGCGTCGGATTGCGGCGAAAGTCCGCGCATTTCGTGGAAGTCCGCCGCAAGCGACGAATACCTATTCCATGTGGCGCGGATGCAACTGTGCGCTCGCGCACGTGCTGTCCTGAATGAACGAAAAATTTACTCTCTGCCTAATTTAGACCGCGATTGCCCAAATCCTGCCGGGTTTTCCTTACGAGGGGCTTTCAGTCATCTTGAGCATCGCGCCGGGCTTGAAAATGTCCGTGCCGGCTGAAGCGCGCATTGGCGTCCGCGCGCCGCCGCGGCTAGAACCCGTCGCCGCTCGCCGGCGGCCGGAGCGTGCCATGGCTTTTTCCCCCGAAGAGATCGAGCGTTACGCGCGCCACATCGTGCTGCGCGGGATCGGCGGGCCGGGACAGGCGAAGTTGAAGGCAGCCTCCGTCCTCGTGGTGGGCGCGGGCGGTCTCGGCGCGCCGGCGCTGCTCTACCTCGCGGCCGCCGGCGTCGGACGGATCGGCATCGTCGACGACGATTCGGTGTCGCTGTCGAACTTGCAGCGCCAGGTGATCCATCGCGTCGAAGACCTCGGCCGACCAAAGACCGCCAGCGCCGCCGAGGCGATCGCGCGGCTCAATCCCCATCTCGCCGTCGAGACGCACGCGATCCGGTTGACGGCGGAGAATGCGGAAGCGCTGATCGGGACCTATGACATCGCGCTCGACGGTTCCGACAATTTCGCCACCCGCTATGTCGTGTCGGACGCCTGCTGCCGCGTCGGCCGGCCGCTGGTGTCGGGCGCGGTGGGCGCCTTCGACGGTTCGCTGACGACGCTGCGCCCGCACGAAACGGGCCCCGACGGGCGGCCCAACCCGACCTATCGCTGCCTGTTCCCGGAGCCGCCGCCGGCGGGCTCGTCGCCGACCTGCGCCGAGACCGGCGTGCTGGGCGCGCTGACGGGCGTCATCGGCGCCATGATGGCGCTCGAGGCCGTGCGTGAGATCGTCGGCGGCTTCGGCGACGGCGCCGAGGGCCTCGTGGGCAAGCTGCTGCTCTATGACGCGCGCGCGCCGCGCTTCGAGACCGTGCGCTACGCGTGGGACCCGGAGAACCCGCTGACCGGGACCGCGGCCGCCGCGCGCTGAGGCGCACGGTCAGGTGCGGAGAGCCGCCTCGACCTCGGCGCGGGTCGGCGGATCGGCGCCGCGGCGAGAGCAGGTGATGGCGGCGGCCCGCGCCGCGAACGACATCCAGCGCCGGAGCGTCGCGGGATCGGGCGCGGCGAAGGCGGGTCCGAGCGCGCCGTCGGCGTGCATCGCGGCGGTCAGCGCGGCCATGAAGCTGTCGCCGGCGCCCACCGTGTCGGCGACCTCGACCGCCGGCGCCGCGACCTCCGTCCGCGCGCCGCCGGCGATTCCCAGCGCGCCCTTGCCGCCGCGCGTGAGCACGCACAGCTTCGGCCCCGCCTTCGCCAGTTCCGCGAGGCTCTCGTCCGGCGCGCGGCCGGGATAGAGCCATTCGAGGTCCTCGTCGCTCGCCTTGAGGAAATCGGCGGCGCGGATTCGCGCCTCGATCGCCGCGCGCGCGGCGTCGCGGTCGGGCGTCACCATCGGCCGCACGTTGGGGTCGTAGCCGACCGAGAGCGCGCCCCGGGCGGCGCGCATCGCCTCGAGCGTGGCGGCGCCCTGCGCGCCGTGGATCGCCGCGATGGAGCCCGCGTGCAGGTGGATCGCGCCGGCGGTCCAGTCGTCGGGCAGGTCGAGTCCGCCGTCGTATGCCGTGGCGTCGAGATAGAACGAATAACGGGCGCCGGTCTTCTCGGAGCCCCGCATCACGAAGGCGAGCGGCGAGGGTCGCGGGTCGCGCGCGGTCAGCGCGAGGTCGACGCCGTCGCGGGCCAGCGCGGCCTCGAAACGCTCGCCGTTGGCGTCGCGCGACAGCCGGCCGAGGAAGCGCGTGGGAACGCCCATCCGGGCGACGCCGACCGCGACGTTGAGCGGCGATCCGCCGAGCGCCGCCTCGTAGGCCGCGCCCGTCTCGCCGCGCGGAATGAGGTCGACGAGCGCTTCGCCCGCCACGAGCACGCGGCCCTCGGTCATGTTCCATCTCCCGGCGTTTCGCGGTCCCCGCCTTCCGACGCCGCCCGCGCCGCGCCGGCGCCGTCGAGCATCGCCTTGATCTTCCCCGTCAGGCCCTCGCGCGCCATGTCCGCGCCGACGCGGATGGCGTTGGCCATCGCCTCGGGATCGGCGCCGCCGTGGCTCTTGATGACGACGCCGTCGAGGCCGAGGAACACGCCGCCATTGACCCGGCGCGGATCGGCCTTGGCCCGCATCCGCTCCAGCGCCGGGCGCAGCAGCAGATAGGCCAGCCGGCCGCGCAGCCCGCCCTCGAACGCTTCGCGCAGGTATTGCCCGACCTGACGCGCGGTGCCTTCTGCCGACTTCAGCGCGATGTTGCCGGCGAAGCCTTCGGACACCACGACGTCGACCGCGCCCTTGCCGATGCCGTCGGCTTCCACGAAGCCGGCGTAGTCGAGGAAGGGCAGGTCGGCGGCGCGAAGGCGCTTGCCGGCCTCCTGGATCGGGGCGAGGCCCTTCACTTCCTCGGCGCCGATGTTGAGCAGGCCGACGCGCGGCCTGTCCCGGCGGTACAGCGCGCGCGCCATCGCCGCGCCGAGGATCGCCATGTCGACCAGGTGATCGGCGTCGGCGCCGATCGAGGCGCCGAGGTCGAGCACGATGCACTCGCCCGACAGCGTGGGCCAGCGCGCGGCCAGCGCCGGGCGGCCGAGGCCCGCGATCGGGCGCACGCAGAACTTCGCCATCGCCATCAGCGCGCCGGTGTTGCCCGCCGACACCGCCGCGTCGGCGCTTCCGTCGCGCACGGCCTCCAGCGCCTTCCACATCGAGGACGTGCGCCGGCCCGTGCGCAGCGCGACGCTCGGCTTTTCGGCCATCGAGATCGAGACGTCGCAATGGACGATTTCGGCCCTCGCGCGCAGGGCGGGCG
>JAGWKJ010000215.1 GCA_028865375.1 Hyphomicrobiales bacterium
TACGAGCGCGGCGGCGAGTTCGGCGGACTGGGCTGGCCTACTCGGTTTCCGCCCGGCGCGCTCGCGCTGCGCCTCAAAGGCGACGGGCCGCGCAACACGACGATCGCGGTGGTGGCGACCGACGCCACGCTCGACAAGGCGGCGTGCAAGCGGCTCGCCGTCGCCGCCCACGACGGGCTGGCGCGCGCGCTGCGCCCCGCGCATCTGCCGATGGACGGCGACACCGTGTTCGCCGCCGCCACCGCGGCGCGGCCGGCGCCCGATCCGCGCGGCTTCGCCGAGCTCTGCGCGCTCGCCGCCGACGCACTGGCGCGCGCCATCGCGCGCGGCGTCTACGAGGCGAAAGCCCTGCCCTTCGCCGGCGCCCTGCCCGCGTGGCGCGACAAGTTCGGGGGGCGCCATGCCGCGCCTTGAATCCGCGGGCGTGGGGATCGCCTACGACGTCTGGCCCGCCGCGCCGCCCGACCGCGGCGAGCCGGTCCTGCTGATCCACGGCTTCGCCTCCCACCGGCGCGTCAACTGGATCGAGACCGGCTGGACCGCCGCGCTCGCCGCCGACCGCCGCGCGGTCGCCGCGTTCGACCACCGCGGCCACGGCGAGAGCGACAAGCCGCGCGACCCGGCCGCCTATGAAGCCCGCACGCTGGCCGGCGACGCCCTGCGGCTGCTCGACGCACTCGGCTGGGAACGCGCCGACGTGATCGGCTATTCGATGGGCGCGCGCGTCGCGGCCTGCCTCGCGCTGATCGCGCCCGCCCGCGTGCGCTCGCTGGTGCTGGGCGGGCTGGGCGCCCATCTCGTCGACGGCGCGGGCCTTCCGCAAGGCGTCGCCGCCGCGCTCGAAGCCGAGGACCCCGAGAGCGTGACCGATCCGCTGCCGCGCATGTTCCGCATGTTCGCCGACCGCAACGGACAGGACCGCCTTGCGCTCGCCGCCTGCATCCGCGGTTCGCGGCTGAGCTTGGGGCGCGACGAGATCGCGGGCATCGGCTGCCCGACGCTGGTGGCGGTGGGCACGCGCGACGCCATCGCCGGCGATCCGCACGCGCTGGCCGCGATGCTGCCCAAGGGCGAGGCCTTCGACATCGCGAACCGCGACCACAACCCCGCCGTCGGCGACAAGACGTTCAAGGCCGCGGCCCTGGATTTCCTGGCGCGGCAAGGCACGTAGGCCGCCCGCCGGCGCGCTGGGGCCCGTCGCCGCGAGGGCCGTGTCGCGTCGAGCGGGATCGCGCCGCACACGGCGGCTATGGACATCGCCGCGCGGGGCGAACAGATTCGCGCCGATCCCCAATCCATGCCCGGTCAGGCTCCCATGAACGTTTCGCTTTCCCTTCTCGACCTCGCCGGCGCCGTGGCGCTGCTCCTGTGGGGCATGCGCATGGTCCAGACGGGCGTGCAGCGCGCGTTCGGCGCGCGGCTGCGATCGCTGCTCGGCGAGGCGCTGAAGACGCGCGGCCGCGCCTTCGCGGCCGGCCTCGGCGTCACCGCCGTGCTCCAGAGCAGCACGGCGACCGGCCTGATGGCCGCCGGCTTCGCCTCCGCGGGGCTCGTCGACCTCGCGCCGGCGCTCGCGGTGATGCTCGGCGCGAACGTCGGCACCACGCTCATCGTGCAGGCGCTCTCCTTCGACGCGTCGGCGCTGACGCCGGCGCTGATCCTGGCCGGCGTGCTCCTGTTCCGGCGCGGCCAGGACGCGCGCACGCGCGACGTCGGCCGGGTGTCGGTCGGCCTCGGGTTGATGCTGCTGGCTCTGCGCCTGTCGCTCGACCAGATGTCGCAATACGAAGACCAGCCGGGCCTGCGGATGATGCTCGGCGCGATCTCGACGGCGCCGGCCCTCGACGTGCTGGTCGCCGCCGCGATGACCTGGGCGGCGCATTCGAGCGTCGCCGTGGTGTTGCTGACCATGTCGCTCGCCGCCAAGGGCGTCGTCCCGCCCGACGCCGCGATCGCGCTCGTCGCCGGCGCGAACCTCGGATCGGCGGTCAATCCGCTGCTCGAAGGGGCGCCGAACGGCGACGCCGCCGGCAAGCGGCTGGCGATGGGCAACCTGATCAACCGCGCCGTCGGCGTGGCGCTCACGCTGGCGCTGCTGGGGCCGATCGGCAGCGCGCTCGTGCGCCTGGAGCCCGACGACGCCCGCGCGGTGGCCGACTTCCACACCGCGTTCAACCTGGCGCTCGCGTGCCTGTTCTTCCCGTTCCTCGCCCCGTTCGCGGCGCTGCTCCGCCGCCTCCTCCCGGCGCGCGTCGAGCCGGTCGATCCGTCCGCGCCCCTCTATCTCGACGCCGCCGCGAAGGAGACGCCCATAGTGGCGCTCGGCGCCGCCGCGCGCGAGGCGTTGCGGGTCGCCGACGCGCTGGAGGCGATGCTGGCCGGCGCGCGCGACGCGATCGTCTCGGGCGACCGCCGGCGGATCGCCGACGTCCGCCGGTCGGACGACGTGATCGACCGCCTCAATTCCGCGATCAAGTCGTATCTGACGTCGCTCGACCACGCCGCGCTCAGCGATTCCGACTCGCGGCGGGTCGAACAGATCCTGGCGTTCACGATGAACGTCGAGCAAGCCGGCGACGTCGTCGACCGCACCCTGCTGCCGCGCGCGGCGAAGCGCCTCAAGCGCGGCCTGACGTTCGCCAAGGAAGACGAGGCCGAACTCGTGGCGACGATGGACCGCCTGATCGCCAACCTGCGCGCCGCCGCGTCGCTGTTCATGACGGAGGATCCGCGCGCGGCGCGGCGCCTGGCCGACGAAAAGCCGTTCTTCCGCGACGCGGAGGCGTCCGCGATGCGGGCGCATCTCGAACGCCTGCGCTCGGGCCGCACCGAGCCGTCCGAGCCGAGCGCGCTGCGGCTCGACCTGCTGCGCGACATGAAGCTCGTCAACAGCCACCTCGTGGCCGCCGCCGCCTATCCGGTGCTCGAGCGCTCCGGCGCGCTGCTGCCGACCCGCATCGCCGGCGAAGGGGCGGCCGATACGAGCGCAGGCGCCGAGGAATAGCCGAAGCCGGCGCGATCCGCGGGCCAGGCGGCCCTCAGCCCGCCTTCGCGAACGTCACGTGCGTGGCGCCTTCGCCCTCGACGCGCCCGACGACGCGATAGCCGAGCGCCGGCAGGTCGAGGCCCGCGAACACCGCCTCGCCCTTGCCCAGCGCGACCGGCGCGAAGGCGAGGTGCATCTCGTCGACGGCGCGCCGCGCCAGCCCCTCGCGCAAGGTCGCCACGCCGCCGCCCAGCCGCACGTCCTTGCCGCCCGCCGCCTCCTTGGCGCGCGCCAGCGCCGTCCCGAAGCCGTCGGTGACGAAATGGAACGTCGTGCCGCCCTTCATTTCGAGCGGCGCGCGGGCGTGATGGGTGAGCACGAACACGGGGACATGATAGGGCGGCTCCTCGCCCCACCAGCCGCGCCAGCTTTCGTCGGGCCAAGGCCCGCGCACCGGCCCGAACATGTTGCGACCGAGGATCCAGGCGCCGAGACCCTCGAAGCCGCGCGCGGCGAAGCCGTCGTCGACGCCGGTCGAACCGTCGGCGTCGCCGTCGTGCATCCGCCTGAACGTGCGCGTGGGGAAGACCCATTGGTGCAGGGCCATGGCGCCCTTGCCCATCGGATCGGCCGGGCCTTGCTCCGGCCCGGCGCCGAAGCCGTCGAGCGAGACCGAGAAGGATTGGACGCGAAGCTTGGACATGCCGCATTCAACCCCGCGCGCCGCCCGCACGCAAGGGCCCCTCCGTCTCGGCTATCGCTCGCCACCTCCCCCGTTTTACGGGGGAGGGGATCGCACTCACCCCGGCGCGACCTCCACCCGCTCGCCCGTTTCCGCCGCGCGCGCGATCGCGTGGACGGCGCGCAGCGTCGCCAGCCCCTCGGCGCCGCTCACCAGCGGCGTCTCCTCGCCCCGGATCACGCGCCCGAAATGCGCCATCTGCGCGGCCAACGGATCGCGATCCGCCGCGGTCGCGCGCGTCGTCCTGAACGGTTCGAGCCAGCCCGGCGCGCCTTCGTTCTCCCAGGTCTCCAGCCGCGGCACGCTCAGCGAGCCCTTCGTGCCGCCGAGAAAATAGCAATCGCCGCCAGCGCGCGGATAGGACGGGTTCTCGCCGCTCGAATGCTCCCAGCTCCACGGGGCCACCACGCTGTCCGACGCGTTGAGGGTGCCCAGCGCGCCGCCGGCGAATTCCAGCAGCGCGACGCAGCCCTCCTCGACCGGATTGCCGCGCACCGCGTTCGAGCGCGAGGCGCGCACGGCGACGATCTCGCCCACGAGATGGCGCAGCAGGTCGACGTCGTGCACGAGGTTGACGAGGATCGGCCCCGCGCCCTT
>JAGWKJ010000216.1 GCA_028865375.1 Hyphomicrobiales bacterium
GCGGCCGCGGTCTCGTCGAGCGGCTCGCGCCTGCGCCCGACGAGCGCGACCCGCCAGCCCGCGCGCGCCAGCGCCTGCGCGCTCGCGCGGCCAATGCCGCTGCCAGCGCCGGTGACCAAGGCAAAGCGGGCGGCGGGCATCCGGTCTCTCCGTCTCGAGGAGACCGGAACCTAGACGCGCGCCGCCGGCGCGGCAACGTCATAGGCGGCGCTTTCGCGCCAGTCGGCGCGCGACAGCCGATGGTCGACCGCCTCGACGGCGCCGCCGCGCGCCGGCGCGACGCAGGTCGTCGGGCCGAACTCGACGAAGCCGAGACCTTCCAACGTCGCCCGCGACGCGACATTGTCGGGATGCGCCTTGGCGACCAGCGTGACTGCGGCCGTCAGCCGGAACGCCGCGCTGATCGCGCGCCGCGCCGCCTCGCTGGCGTAGCCGCGGCCGCGGAACGGGCGCGCGACCCAATAGCCGAGCTCGGCCTGGCCGTCTGCGTCGCGTTCGACCGAGACGCAGCCCACGAGATCGCGCCGGTCGCCCTTCGTCGTGACGACGAGCGTCAGCCCTTCGCCCGCGAAATTGGCCGCGCGCGCGCGGGCGACGAAAGCCTCGGCTTCGCCCTCGGGATAAGGATGGGGAATGCGCGCGGTCCAAAGCGCGAGCGAAGGCTCGGCGCAGGCGCGCGCGATCGCGTCGGCGTCGCGCGCGTGCGGCCAACGCAACCAGAGCCGCGGCGTCTCGATCAGGAACACGTCGTCCCGCGAAATATCGGAGAACATCGCCGTCACCTAAGTCCGTCGGCCGTCGTCTGGCCGAAAATGAAAACGGGAGCGTGACGCCCACGCTCCCGTTCCCATTTGGGATTCGGACTTGGCCGGGTCTTTCGGACCTTGGCCGGCTTTCGCGATCTGGAAAGCCATCCGCCGGGGCTTGGACGCCTGGCGGAGGGCCGGAACAGTCCTGCCGCCTATTCGGCCGCCTGCATGAGGGCGGCGGGAATGACCGATACGGTGGATCGGCCGTCGGCCTTGGTCTTGAAGGCCACTTGCCCTTCACACAGGGCGAACAGCGTATGGTCGACGCCGACGCCGACGTTCGTGCCGGGTTTCCACTTCGTGCCGCGCTGGCGCACGAGGATGTTGCCGCCGAGCACGCGCTCGCCGCCGAACTTCTTCACGCCGAGACGGCGACCCTTGGAGTCGCGTCCGTTGCGGGAGGAGCCGCCTGCCTTCTTGTGCGCCATGACCGAAATTCCCGAGATCGCGCCGCCGGGGCGCGCGTTTCAACGATGGGTGTAACCGAAACGGGCCCGCGAGGGAACCCGCTTCATTCGCTCGCGGGCTTCGCGCGCTTGGGCGCGCGCGGCTTGGCCGGGGCCGCGGCGGCTTCCGCCGGAGCGTCGGACTCGACCGGCGCCGCGGCCTTCGCCGGCTTCGCCTCGGCCTTCGGCTTGGCGCCGCCGGTCAGGATCTCGACGATCTTGACCAAGGTCAGGTCTTGCCGGTGGCCGCGCTTGCGACGGGAATTCTTGCGGCGGCGCTTCTTGAAGGCGATCACCTTCGGGCCGCGCGCCTGGCGGACGATCTCGCCGACCACGGTGACGCCGGTCAGGTAAGGCGCGCCGATCTGGACGGTCTCGCCATCGACGAGGCCGAGCACATGCTCGAATGAAACCTTGTCGCCGGCGGCGCCTTCCAGCGCCATCACGGTGACTTGGTCGGCGACGGCGACCTTGTGTTGCTTGCCGCCCGTCTTGATGACCGCGAACATCGTTTTCTCCGTTTCCCGCGGCTCTCGTTCCCCCTAGGGAACCGGCCGCCTTCTTGACGTCGTCGACTTGGATTTCCTCGTCCGTTCAGTCGTTTGACCGGGCGGCCGGCGGAAATGCGGTCGACATTCTTGGCCCGTCGGTCAGCGGTTCCTTCGCGTTCCGGCCTAGGCCATCGCACGCAAGAACCCGCCGCGCGGCGTCACCACCGCCCGTCGGAGCGAGGGTCCGATAGCTCAAGCGTCAGTCGCGGTCAACGCGATTCGCGGCGCCCATTGCGATTCCCGGTCGGGTCGCGCCTATCGGCCCCCGCCGCATCGCCGCGGATCGAGAGCCTCAGTTCACGGCGCCGGGGCCCGGCGTCGCGCCGGGCGGGCACTTGCCGAGGATGATCATGCCGAGCACTTCGTCCTTGGTCAGATCCTTGACCGCGCCGGTGCCCACCACCTGGCCGTTCTTCATCACCGACACGCGGTCGGCGAGGTCGAACACGTCGTGGATGTCGTGGCTGATGAGGAAGATGCCGATGCCGTCGGCCTTGAGCTGTTTCACCAGCTCGCCGACCTGGGCGGTCTCCTGCGGGCCCAGCGCGGCGGTCGGTTCGTCCATGATCAGGATGCGCGCGTTGAAATGGATCGCGCGCGCGATCGCCACCGACTGCCGCTGCCCGCCCGACAGCGACTTCACCGGATCCTTGAATCGGCGGAAGTTCGGGTTGAGGCGGCCCATCACCTTGCGCGCCTGCGATTCCATCGCGGCGTCGTCGAGCGTGCCCCAACGGGTGAGCAATTCGCGGCCGAGGAACAGGTTGGCGGCCGCGTCCACGTTGTCCGCCAGCGCGAGCGTCTGGTAGATCGTCTCGATCCCGTATTTCTTTGCGTCGCGCGGATTGGCGATCTGCGCGTCGGCGCCGTCGATCAGGATCTGCCCGGAATCGCGCTGGTAGGCGCCCGACAGGATCTTGATCAGCGTCGACTTGCCCGCGCCGTTGTGGCCGAGCAAGGCGACGACCTCTCCCGGATGCAGGTCGACCGACGCGCGGTCGACGGCCTTGATGCCGCCGAACGCGATCGAGACGTCCTTCATCTCGACGAGGGGTCCCTTGGCGGGCGGATCGGAAGCGGCGGCTTGCTGGTCCATCGTATCCGCTCCCTCAAGCCTTGCCGCGGCGGAATTGCTGGTCGAGCCAGACCGCCAGAACGAGAACCACGCCCACCACGATGTCCTTCACCGCGCTGTCGATGTTGAGCAGCGTCATGCCCGATTGCAGCGATTGCATCACGAGCGCGCCCACCATCGCGCCGTAGATCGTGCCGAGCCCGC
Organism: Hyphomicrobiales bacterium; assembly: GCA_028865375.1. Classification (GTDB taxonomy): domain Bacteria; phylum Pseudomonadota; class Alphaproteobacteria; order Rhizobiales; family Beijerinckiaceae; genus JAGWKJ01. The sequence goes on from JAGWKJ010000216.1 coordinate 3,086, forward strand.
CCGCCAGCGACGTGCCGCCGATCACCGTGGCCGCGATCACGTAGAGTTCGTCGAACTGGCCGAGGTCGTTGGAGGCCGCATCGAGGCGCGCGGCAGAGACGCAGGCCGCGAGCCCGACCAAGGCACCCATGAGCGAAAACATCGCCACCGTCAGCCGCTTGGTGTTGACGCCGGCGAGCTCGGCCGCCTCGGGGTTGCCGCCCATCGCGTAGACGTAGCGGCCGAAGCGCGTGCGCGTCGCCATGAAGGTCATGGTCGCGCCCACGATCAGCACCAGCACCACCGGCAGCGCGAAGCCGTGTCCGAAGTCGATGCCGCCCGGCGGAATCGGGATGCCATGGGCTTCCGCGTAGCGCTTGGCCACCATCGGAGGCCAGCGATAGGCGTTCACGATCCAGACGACCGCCGCGACGATCGCGCAGCCCGCCACGCCGAGAAACCATTCCGCCCACATCGGCCGTTGCGGGAATTGGAAGCGCCTGCGCGACGCGCGATTGGCGACCAGGCCGCCGACGATGGCGAGGCAGGCGAGCGCGCCGATGGCGATCGACCACGTGTCGCCGAGCCAAGAGCCTTGCGTATTGCCGCCGATCAGCTCGAAGCGGCCGTCCATCGGCGCCACGGTCTCGCCGCGCGCGACGAGCCAAGCCGCGCCGCTGTAGCCGATCAGCCCGCCGAGCGTCACGATGAAGGCGGGAATGCCCGCGTAGGCGATCAGGAAGCCGTTGAACGCGCCCAGCAACGCGCCCAGCCCGATGGCGATGGCCACCGCGATCACCCAGATCGCCGGATGGTCGGAGCCCAACGTCGGCGCCAGCCAATAGACCTGCGCGACGCCCGAGACGACGGCCACGAAGCTCAGCATCGAGCCGACGGAAAGGTCGATCTGCCGCATGACGATCACGAGCGTCATGCCGGTCGCCATGATGGCGATCGTGGCCGTCTGGACGGTGAGGTTCCAGAGGTTGCGCGGGTCGGTGAACAGGGTCGACTGACCCGTCGCGATCCCGAAGAGGTCGAAGCCCGCCCAGATAATGAGCATGGCGATGACCATGCTCAGCAGCCGGACGTCGATTTCGGTGGCGCGGAAGAATCGCTTGACCAAGCCGTCCTGCAGCGTCTCGGCCTTGGCGCGCGCGTCTGCGACGCTGACCATGTGTCCTCCCCCGGGATCTCGAAAATTTGCGCCTCTCTGGCGGAGGCTTCGATGGGCTCGCCGCGCGGAACCAGCGTCCCG
>JAGWKJ010000217.1 GCA_028865375.1 Hyphomicrobiales bacterium
GGCAAGTCGGCGATCTTCATCGACCACAACATCTTCCACGTCTATCCCGTCGTCGACCGCCTCTACGTGCTCGACCGCGGCAAGGTGGCCGGGACCTTCGCGAAGGACGAGATCACGATGGACGAGCTGATCGACCGGCTCTACCGCGTCGCCCGCACCGGCGAGATGGCCTGAACGATGACGGCCCCGCCCGCCTCCGCGCCCGGCCGCCCGGCCGGCAACCGCGTCGCCCCGCCCTCGGCGCTGCGCCGCCACGGCAGCCAGCTCGGCATCGTGGGCGTGGGCCTGGCGATGTGGCTCGCCTTCGTCGCCGCGGCGCCCGCCGTGTTCACCAACGCCGACATCTACCTCGCCTTCGCGCAGACGACGCCGCAGTTCGGCATCGTGGCGATCGCGCTCACCTTCGTGGTCATCACCGGCGAGATCGACCTTTCGTTTCCCTCCATCATGGCGCTCGGCACGGCCGCGTTCTGCCTCGCGACGGCGAAGGCGGGATTGCCGTGGTGGATCGGCCTGCCGGCGGGCCTCGCGACGGGGGCCGCGTGCGGCGCGCTCAACGGCTTCCTCGTCGCCAAGCTGGCGATTCCCTCGCTCGTCATAACGATCGGCACGTCGTTCCTCTATCGGGGCCTCGAGCTCGTGCTGATGAACGGCACCGGCGTGCCGCTGACCGCCGACAAATATCCCGAGATGCACGCGCTGCTGCGTTCGGCGCCGTTCGGCGTGCCGGTGCAGACGCTGTGGACCGTCGCCATCCTCGTCGCCTGCTGGATCCTGCTCAACCGCACCCGGTTCGGCGCCCACGTCTTCCTCGTCGGCGACAATCCCACCAGCGCGCGGCTGATGGGCGTCAACGTGGTGTCGGTGAAGGTGCGGGCCTTCGTGCTGGTGGGCGTCGCGGCGGTGTTCTGCGGCTTGATGACGTCGATCTACGGCTATTATTTCTGGCCGACGACCGGCGACGGCTTCCTGCTCAACACGATCGCCTCGGTGTTCCTCGGCGGCACGTCGGTGTTCGGCGGCGCGGGATCGGTGGTGGGCACGTTCGTGGCGTCCTACATCATCGGGGCGATCAACGCGGGCATCGTGTCGGCCGGCATCAACGCGTTCTACACGCAGCTGGCGTTCGGCCTCGTCATCGTGCTGTCGGTCGTGCTGCAGACATTCATCGAACGGCGCGTGCGCCGCCAGCCGCTGATCGGGCGCTGACCCGCCCTCAGACGTCCTTCATCAGCCTGAGCGCGTCGTGGATCGCGGCGTGCGCGTTGCGCGACGCCACCGCGTCGCCGATCCGGAACAGCGAAAACGCGCCGCCTGGATTGGTCCGCACGGATTGCGGCCGGCCCGCGACGAGGTCGTCGTAGGCGACCTCGCCCCGGTTCGACGACAGCGGCTTCAGCGCGAAATAGAGCTCGTCGAGCGGGACCGTTCCGTGGTTGACCACCACCTGGTCGAAGGCGCGCGTCCGCTCCGCGTCGCCATAGTCGCTGCCGACGCGGGCGAGCAGGCCGTTGCCCGAGCGCTCGACCGACTTCAGGCGCCAGGCGACGGTGAAGGTCGCGTCGCGCTTCTGGAGTTCGCGCACGTAGGGCACGAGGTTCATGCCCATGACCTCGGGCGCGAAGCTGCGGTCGGGCGTCATCACCTCGACCTTGGCGCCCGCCTTGGCCAGCGATTCCGCGGCCTGCAGGCCGACGTGGTCGCCGGCGTCGTCGAACACGAGCACGTTGGCGCCGGGCCTTGCGTCGCCCGCCAGCACGTCCCACGCCGACACGACGAGCTCGTTCCCTCGCTCCAGCACGTCGACGTGCGGCAGGCCGCCGGTCGCCACCACCACGACGTCGGGTTTCTCCGCCAGCACCGCGTCGGCCTCGGCCCAGACGCCGAAGCGGAAGCGGACGCGGCGCTTCTCGCATTGCGCCATCCGCCAATCGATCACGCCCGCCATCTCGCGCCGGCGCGGGCTCAGGCTCGCCAGGCGGAGTTGGCCGCCCGGCGCGCCGGCGGCCTCGAACACGAGGACGTCGTGGCCGCGTTCGCCCGCCACCCGCGCGGCCTCCAGCCCGCCGGGCCCCGCGCCCACGACGACCACGCGCTTGCGCGCCGGCGCGCGGGCGGCGACGTGGGGCATCGAGAGCTCGCGGCCGGTCGCCGCGTTGTGGATGCAATGCGCCGGCCCGCCCTGGTAGATGCGGTCGAGGCAATAGGTGGCGCCGACGCAGGGGCGGATGTCGTCTTCGCGGCCCTCGATCACCTTGCGCATGACGTGCGGGTCGGCGATGTGCGCCCGCGTCATGCCCACCATGTCGACCTTGCCCTCGGCGATCGCGTGGCGGGCGGTAGCGACGTCGGCGATGCGCGCGGCGTGAAAGGTCGGGAACGCGGTGGCGGCGCGGATCTCGCCCGCGAAATCGAGGTGCGGCGAGGCCGGCATTCCCTGCAGCGGGATCACCTCCGTCAGTCCCGGATCGGTGTCGATGTGGCCGCGGATGACGTTGAGGAAATCGACCAGCCCGCTCGCCTTCAGGCGGCGCGCGATCTCGAAGCCGTCCTGGCGCGTGAGCCCGCCCTCCAGCGTCTCGTCGGCGACGAAGCGCACGCCCACGACGAAATCGGCGCCGACGCGCGCGCGGATCGCCTTCAACGTCTCGAAGCCGAAGCGCATCCGGTCCTCGAGCTTGGCCCCGCCCCAGGGCGGATCGAGGTCGTTGGTCAGCGGCGACCAGAACTGGTCGATCAGGTGGCCGTAGGCCTCGAGCTCGATGCCGTCCATGCCGCCCGCCTTCATGCGCTCGGCGGCGTCGGCGTAATCCTTCACGATGCGCGCGACGTCCCAGTCCTCGACGCGCTTGGGAAACGTGCGATGCGCCGCCTCGCGCCGGTGCGAGGCCGAGACGACGGGCAGCCAATCGCCCTTGTCCCAGCGCGTGCGCCGGCCCAGATGCGTGATCTGGATCATCGCCGCCGCGCCGTGCCCGTGCACGGCGTCGGTCAGCTCGCGGATCCAGGGAACGACCTCGTCCTTGTAGACGAGCAGGTTGTCGAACGCCGGCGGGCTGTCGCGCGAGACCGAGGCCGAGCCCGCCGTCATCGTCAGCGCGACGCCGCCCTTCGCGCGTTCGACGTGATAGGCGCGGTAGCGCGCCTTGGGCATCCCGTCCTCGGCATAGGCGGGCTCGTGCGAGGTCAGCATGACGCGGTTGCGCAGCGTCAGGTGCTTCAGCCGATAGGGCCGCAGCAGCGGGTCGTCGGCGACGGCCATCGCCGTCACGCCCGCACGGGCGCCTTGGGCTCCACGTGGCCGCCGAAGCCCTTGCGCATCGCGGAGAGCACCTTCTCGGCGAACGTGTGGTCCTGCCGCGAGCGGAAGCGCACGAACAGCGCGGCGGCGAGCACGTCGACGGGCACCGATTCGTCGATCGCCGCCTCAAGCGTCCAGCGGCCCTCGCCCGAATCCTCGACGTAGCCCGAATAGGACGCGAGGTCCGGGTCTTCGGCGAGGCCCGCCGCCGCGAGGTCGAGCAGCCACGAAGACACGACCGACCCGCGCCGCCAGACCTCGGCGACGTCGGCCACGTCGATCTTGAAGCGGTGCTGGGCCGGCAGGGCCTCGGAGGCCGCGTTGCGCAGGATGTCGAAGCCCTCGGCGAAGGCCTGCATCATGCCGTATTCGATGCCGTTGTGGATCATCTTCACGAAATGGCCGGCGCCGCTGGGGCCCGCGTGCATGTAGCCGCGCTCGACGCGCGGGTCGTGGCCCTCGCGCTTGGGCGTCTTGGGGATCGTGCCCTCGCCGGGCGCGAGGCAGGACAGGATCGGGTCGAGCCGCCGCACGGTGGCCTCGTCGCCGCCCACCATCATGCAATAGCCGCGTTCGAGGCCCCAGACGCCGCCGCTGGTGCCCACGTCGACGTAGGCGAGGCCGCGGGCGCCGAGCGCCTTGGCGCGGCGCACGTCGTCCTTCCAGTTGCTGTTGCCGCCGTCGATCACGCAATCGCCCGCCGAAAGCAGGCCCGCCAGCTCCTGCACGGCGGTCTCGGTGACGGGGCCCGAGGGCAGCATCACCCACACGGCGCGCGGCGCCTTCAGCTTTTCGACCAGTTCGCGCAGCGAGGTCGCCACCACGGCGCCCTCCTTGGCGAGCGCTTCGCCCGGCGCCGGACTGCGATCGAACACCACGGCCTCGTGGCCGCCGCGCAGCAGGCGACGCACGATGTTGGCGCCCATGCGCCCAAGTCCGACCATGCCCAGTTGCATCGCGTTCCCCCTCGAAGACGAACCGCCACC
>JAGWKJ010000218.1 GCA_028865375.1 Hyphomicrobiales bacterium
AAATCCGTCCGTTTCCGGGATTGCGGCCGTTCGAGGCCGGCGAGCAGCACCTGTTCTTCGGCCGCGAAGGACAGAGCGAACGCATCCTCGAGGCGATGCGCCGCACGCGGCTGCTCGCCGTCATCGGCGGCTCGGGCAGCGGCAAGTCGTCGCTCGTGCGGGCGGGGCTCGTGCCGTATCTGCACGGCGGCTTCCTCGGATCGGCGGGCGCGAACTGGCGCATCGCGATCATGCGCCCGGGCGCCGATCCGATCGGCGCGCTGGCGGCGGCGATCGTCGAACAAGATCTCCTCCGTCCGCGCCACGCCGCGGCGCCGGACGCGGCGCGAGAGCGGCCGCTCGTCGAGGCGATGCTCCGGCGCGGAGGCCGCGGCCTCGTCGACGTCGTCTCGGATGCGCGGCTGCCGGAGAACGACTCCGTCCTGCTCGTGGTCGACCAGTTCGAGGAGCTGTTCCGCTTCGGCGAGGCGGCAGGCGTCGGCTCGTCCGACGACGCGCAGGCTTTCGTCAAGCTGTTGATCGAGGCTTGGCGGACGCCGACCGGCCCGCTCTACGTCGTGCTGACGATGCGCTCCGACTTCATCGGCGATTGCGCGAAGTTCCGCGACCTTCCCGAGGCGGTGACGGCCGGCCTCTATCTCGTGCCGCGCCTCACGCGCGCCGAGCGGCGCGCGACCATCGAGGGGCCGGCGCGGGTCGCCGGCGGCGCCGTCGCGCCGCGGCTCGTCAACCGCGTCCTCAACGACGTCGGCGACGACCCGGACCAATTGCCGATCCTCCAGCATGCGATGATGCGGACGTGGGACCGCTGGAAATCGCAGGGCGATCCGGCGCGGCCGCTCGACCTCGAAGATTACGAGGCGATCGGCGGCGCCGCCGACGCCCTGTCGCGGCACGCCGACGAGGCCTATGACGGGCTCGACGCGGACGGGAAGCGGATCGCGGAGGCGGTGTTCCGCGGGCTCACGGAACGCGACGCCGAAAACCGCGAGGCACGCCGACCGACGCGGCTGGCCGCGCTCGCCGACATCGCCGGCGCCGATCTCGGGGCGGCGACCGCGGCGGTCGAAGCGTTCCGCGCCCCCGGGCGATCGTTCCTGACGCCGGCGCCGCCTGCGCCGCTCGGACCCCAAACCGTCGTCGACATCTCGCACGAAAGCCTGATCCGCGGTTGGAAACGGCTGCGCGGCTGGGTCGACGCGGAGGCGGAATCGGCGCGCGTGTACCGTCGCCTCGCCGAAACCGCGGCGCTCAACCGGGCGGGCAAGGCGGGCCTGTGGCGCGACCCCGACCTCGCATTGGCGCTCGAATGGGAAGCGCGAGAAAAGCCCACCGCCGCTTGGGCGGCCCGTTATGGCGGCGCCTTCGGCGACGCCAGCGCGTTCCTCGACAGGAGCGCCGAGGCCGCGCGGGCGGAAACCGAGGCCGTGGATCGCGCCCATCGCGCGCGAATGCGGCGCATCACCGGCGCGTTGGCCGCGTCGGTCGCCGCGCTCGTGGTGTTCGGCGTTCTCGGCGTCTACGCCCTGCGCCAGAAGGGCGCCGCCGAAGTCGCGCTCGTGAAGGCGAAGGAGAGCGAAAAGGCCCAGAAGACGAGCGCCGACGAAGCCAAGGCGAGCGCCGCGCGCGCCCGGGCGAGCGAGCGCAATGCGTTGGCGATCGCGGACGACGCGCGCCGCCAGGAGCTCGGCATCAACCAGTTCGTCGCGGCGGCCGCCAATTCGGCGATGCCCACGCTGTCGCCGATGGGGCAGGGCTTCGCGCATTTCCTGCTCGCCAGCGCGTTCGACGCGCAGGGCGACGAAGCGAAATTCGGCCGCGAAATCGAGGCTTGGCGCAAGACCGGACTCGCGCCGGACCTCGCGTTGACGCAATCGGCCTATGCCGCGGTGTTGCGCGCGGACGCGGGGGCGGCGATCGAGGATTCGAAGGCCGCGATGAAGGTCGCGCCCAACCCCGTGAGCGAGGGCAACCTTGCGATCGCCCATGTCATGCGCGGCGAATACGCGGACGCGCTGGTGGCGCTCGACGAAGCGCCAAAGCATTACAGCCCGCCGGTTTCGGGCGTCGGCCACGACCTCGCGCCCGACATCAAGGCGATCACGGGCAAGCGTTCGATCACGCCCGACGGCAGCGACGCGCTCGTCGCGCTCGACTATTTCCGCGCCGCGATCCTGGCGATGAAGGGCGACCCGGGCTTCGTCGCCGCAATGAAGTCGGCGGATGCGGCGGCGGGACCGCCGGCGACGGACGATCCGGGCGCCGCGACCGCGCAATTGTTCGCGTTGCAAATGGTCTGGCTGGCCGCGCGCGGGCAGGCGCTCGCCGAAAACATGGGAGAGGACGGGCCCAAAGGCCGGCGTCTGCCCACCGGCTGGAAGAGCGGGGGACTGGTCGATTACGGCGTCTATGCCGCACAGGGCGCCATCTGGGAAAGCGCGTCGCGCGCGCTCGGCGGCCTGCAACCCGAATACGTGCGCGCCGCCGCGCGGGCCTATGCCCGGTTCCGGACGGCCTATGCCAAGGCGCCGCGCTCCGACTACGCCGCGCTCGACGCTTTCGCCCGCACGCGGCTCGCCGATCCGGCGCTCGACGTCGCCGCCGATGCGGCGACGGCGCCCGACCCGCGCGCGATGGCGTTGCAGGCGGTGGAAATCAAGGCGGAAACCACCGGAAGGAGCCTGTTCGACGTCCAGCCGGCGATCGATCGCCTAGGGCTGGCGATCGAGGCGCTGCGCAAGAAGGCCGATGCCGGAGCGGCCGGACGGCGGGATCGCGATCTCGAGCTCGAGTTGCTCATCGAACGCAGCCAATGGTACGTCGAGGCCAGCGATTGGCAGGCGGGGCTCGCCGACGCGGATGCCGCTGTCAAATTGGCGCCGAATTCGGCGGACGCGCATGCCGCGCGCGCCGCGGCCATGCCGGCCGGTTCGGCGGAGGCCATCGCGGAGGATCGTCGGGCGCTCGACCTGCAACCGGCGAATTGGCGGGCGCTGAAGGATCTCGCGCAGAGATATTCCGGCCCGTTCCCGACCCGCTCCATCGTGTATTGGGAACGATACCGGCGCGTCGCGCTGGTGTTCGCCGCGCCGGATTGGCGTGCGATGGCGAACGTTCAGTTCCGGCTCGGGCGATATTCCGACGCGAAGGCGTCGGTCGCGGAGGCGCTGGCTTTGTCGCCGGTGACGACGTCTTACTGCGCGGACCTGCAGGTGATCGACGTCAGGCTTGGCGCGGCGCCGGACGCCGCGCTCGCCGGCTATGCCGATTGCCTGGCCAAGGCGGCCGACGCGCTCGACCGCGCGGGCCGGCCGGGCGCCGCCGTCGCGGTGGAACTTGAATCTCTTCAGCGGCTCGCCGCCGCCAAGGCGCCGGGCGGCGCCGACGTCGCGTTCGAGCGCGACAGGGCGACGCGGGCGATCTCCTCGATCCTGACCGCGCGGTTCGGCGGCCCGCGGGCGATGGCGTTCTGGGACGAAATTGCCAAGGGCGACGATCCGGTCCTCAAGCCGGCGGCGCTGCGCGAGACAGCGCGCCTCAGCCCCCCGCCGCCTTCGCCTTCGCCGCCTTGAGGCGGTCTTCCACCGCCTTGGCGGCGGTCGCGTCGCCGTGGCGGCGAAGGTAATCGGCGTAGCGACGCACCGCGGTGTCCCCGTCGTCGGGACCATAGGGCACGTATGCGATGAAACCGTCGATCGCCGCGCCGTAGCGGTCGCGCGTCATGCGGTCGTATTTCGCGAAGCGCGAGCTCCAGCCTTGCTTCTGCGCGAGGTCGGCGAAATAGCCCGCGAGTTCGCCGACGTTCTGGTCGAGGATCCACCGCAGGTCTTCCTGCGCGAGGGCCGGACCGGCATCCGCCTCGAACCGTCCCCACAGCGCGATCGCGTCTCCGTAGTCCTTGGCGGCCTCCTCCGGCGCGGTCTTCTCCAGCCGCCACGCGTCCTGTTCCTTCGCCCAAGCCGAATTCCGCTGCACGTAGAAATACACCTGGCCGAAATACGGGGACGCGCCGCGATAAGGGACGTCCTGGTCGCCCGGCGCCGCCACCGAGCCGGGCGGGGTCGGCGCCAGCGCGAGGCTCGCTTCGCGCAGCAGGCGGGTCTTCAAGCGGGCCGCGGCGGTGCCGCTTCGCAGGTCGGCGAAATCGCTGCGGACTTGCGCGGCGATCGAGTCGTCGAGCGTCGTGTCGCCGGCCAGGCGATAGCTGGACAGCGCCTTGTCGGTCAGCCCGTTGAACCGGCTGGCTTCGTCGACGGTCGACGGCGCCGAGGCGAGTTCGTCCCACC
>JAGWKJ010000219.1 GCA_028865375.1 Hyphomicrobiales bacterium
TGGCGACGGCGGCGGTGAGATAGGCGGCGATCCAAGTCTTCATCGGGCGCTCCGTCGGCCGGTCCCCGACCTTACGGGGCGCCGGGGCCCTTGGTTTCGCGGATGATGCGGTCGGCGCGGCGATCGGCCTTGAAGTCGGACACGGCGAGCAGGGCCCAGACCGCGGCCGGTATCCAGCCGACCAGCGTGACTTGGAGGATCAGGCAGATCAGGCCGGCCCAGAAACGGCCGATGGTGAAGAACGCCAGCCACGGCACGAGGATCGCCACCAGATAGCGCATCGAGCTTCCCTCCTTCACACCAGCAGCGGTTGCGCCTGAGCGCCGGCCGCGCCGAACAGGCGGCGATAGCGGGCGATCTCGGCGGGCGGGCCCGACGCCTTGTTGGGATTGTCGGAGAGCTTCACCGCCGGCCGGCCGTCGGCCTCCACCACCTTGCAGACGACCGAGATCGGCGCCAGCGCCCGGTTGTCCCCGCTGGGCGAACAGCCGCGGAAGTCGTTGGTGAGGTTGGTGCCCCAGCCCACCGAGACGCCGACGCGGCCGCGAAGCGCCCGCACCGCCGCCTCGATGCCGTCGACGTCCATGCCGTCCGACAGCACGACGAGCTTCTCGCGCGGGTCGCGGCCCTTGGCGCGCCACCAAGCGATCAGCTCCTCGGCGGCGGCGACCGGCTCCTTGGAATCGGGGCGCGCGCCGCGCCAGTCGGCGACCCAGTCGGGCGCGCGCGACAGGAACGCGGTGGTGCCGAAGCAATCGGGCAGCACGACGAGCAGGTTGCCGCCGTAGATCTTGGCCCAGTCGCGCAGCACCGCATAGGGCGCGTCGGCGAGCGCCTCGTCGTCCCGCGCGACCGCCGCATAGACCATCGGCAGTTCGTGCGCGTTGGTGCCGATCGCCTCGAGGCCGGTGTCCATCGCGTGCTTGACGTTGGACGTGCCGATGAAGCTCGGGCCCAGCCCCTCCTGCATCGCCTCGACGCACCAGCGATGCCACAGGAAACCGTGGCGGCGCCGGGTGCCGAAGTCGGAGATGCGCAGCGGCCCCTCGGCGCCCAGCGCGCGCAGGCGCTCGACCTTGGCCCACAGCTTGGCCTTGGCGCGCGCGTAGAGCACGTCGAGCTCGAAGCGGCTCATGCCGGCCATCGCGCGCCGCGCCCGCAGCTCGTTGACGATGGCGAGCGCGGGGATCTCCCACATCGTCGTCTCGCACCACGGCCCCTCGAAGCGGATCTCGAACTGGCCGTCGCGGCGCACGAGCCCGTAATCGGGCAGGCGGAAGCCGGCGAGCCATTCGAGGAAGGCCGGCTCGAAGATCTGCTTCGTGCCGTAGAACGTGTTGCCCGCCAGCCAGATCGACTCGCGCGGCTGGAACCGGAGCGTGCGCGCGTGGTCGAGCTGGGCGCGCAGCTCGCCCTCGTCGATCTCGTCGGCGAGGCGCACCTCCCTGGTGCGGTTGAACAGCGCGAACGTGACCCGGCGCGACCGATGCTCCTTCCAGATCAGCTGGAGCATCAGGAGCTTGTAGAAATCCGTGTCGAGCAGCGTGCGCACGACCGGGTCGATGTGGAACGCATGGTCGTAGACGCGCGTCGCGAGGTCGGTCGCCATGGCCTCCGCTGTGCCCTCCGCGCCCCCGGGGGCGAAGGGACCCGTTTACGGCGCCGGCGCGGCGCGGTCGAGATAGTGCGTCGCGGGCAGCGCGCGCAACCGCCCGGCGGCCGCTTCCGGCGTGATGTCGCGCTGCGGCGAACCCAGCATCTCGAAGCCGACCATGAATTTCTTCACGCTCGCCGAGCGCAGCAGCGGGGGATAGAAATGGGCGTGCAGCGTCCATTCGGGATGGGGGGCGCCGTCGGCGGGCCGCTGGTGGAAACCCATCGAATAGGGGAACGAGGTCTCGAACAGGTTGTCGTAGCGGATCGTCAGCTCCGACAGAGCCGCGGCCAGCGCGGCCACGTCGCCGGCGTCGAGGTCGTCGAGCGCGCCGAGCGGGCGCTTGGGCAGCAGCATGGTCTCGAACGGCCAGGTCGCCCAGAACGGCACGAGGCAGGCGAAGCATTCGTTCTCGAACACGATGCGCTCTCCCAGCGCCAGCTCGCGCGCGAGATAATCGGCGAGCATCGGCCGGCCGTGGCGGGCGAAATGCGCGGCCTGCGACGCGGTTTCGGCGACGAGTTCGTTGGGTTCGTGGCGGCTCGCCCACACCTGGCCGTGGGGATGGGGGTTCGAGCAGCCCATGATCTCGCCGCGGTTCTCGAACGCCTGCACCGAGCGCACGTCGGCCCGCGCGCCGAGCTCGCGCGCCTGCGCGACGAAGGCCTCGACCACGGGCACGATGCCCGCCGGCCCCATGCGCGCCAGCGTCAGGTCGTGGCGCGGCGAAAAGCAGATGACGCGGCAGACGCCGGACTCGGCTTCCGCCACCATCAGCCCGTCTTCGAAGCGGGCGTCGCCGGCGTCGGACTTCAGCGCGGCGAAGTCGTTGTCGAACGCGAAGGTCGACCGATAGTCGGGGTTGCGGGCGCCGTTGGCGCGCAGGTTGCCCGCGCACAGGTAGCAACCGGGATCGTGGCGCGGCTGGGCGTCCGTGGCGACCGCCTCGCGGCGGCCCTGCCACGGCCGCTGCGTGCGGTGGGGCGACACGACCACCCAATCGCCGCGCAGCGGGTTGAGGCGGCGGTGCGAGGTCTCGCGCAGGTCGGGCGACATCGGCATGGCGGCCCTCCTCAGACCGGGACTTCGCCGACGCCGTCGGCGGGCGTGCAGGCGAAGATGGTCGCGTCGATGCCCGTGCGGGCGCGATAGCCTTCGGCGATCCGCGCCATGATTTCGTCGGCCCGCGCCGCCTCGACCAGGCTCACCGTGCAGCCGCCGAAGCCGCCGCCGGTCATGCGCGAACCGAACACGCCGGGCAGGCTCGCGGCGACCTCGACCAGCGCGTCGATCTCCGGGCAGGTGATCTCGTAGTCGTCGCGCATCGAGGCGTGCGAAGCCGCCATCAGCCGGCCGGCCTGCGCGGCGTCGCCCCTCGCCAACGCCGCCTCGGTCGCCAGCACGCGCGCGTTCTCCGTGGCGACGTGCCGGCAGCGGCGGCGGACGACCTCGTCGAGCGCGTCACCGGCGGATTCGAGCGCCTGCGGGCTCACGTCGCGCAGCGCGGCGATCGGGCCGAGCCGCGGCCGCAGCCGGCGCACGCCTTCTTCGCAGGCCTCGCGGCGCGAGTTGTATTCGCCGCCCGCATGCGCGTGCTTCACCATGGAATTGGCGACCACGATCCGGACGTCCGCCGGCAGCGCCACCGGCCGCGCCTCCAAGCTGCGGCAATCGATCAGCAGCGCCGCGCCGGCAACGCCCCGACACGAGACGTATTGGTCCATGATGCCGCAGCGCATGCCGACGTAATCGTTCTCCGCGCGCTGGCAGGCCTTGGCCAGCGCGATCTTGTCGACGGGCAGGCCGGCGGCGGAGAGCAGCGCGTGACCGACCGAGACCTCGAGCGCGGCCGACGAGCTGAGACCCGCGCCGGCCGGCACGTCGCCGGAGATTTCGAGGTCGGCGCCGACGAGCCGATGGCCCGCCTTCTCCAGCGCGAGCGCGACGCCGAACGCGTAATCCGACCAATCGCCCCGCGCCGGCGCGGGCGCGTCGAGGTCGAGCCGCCGCTCGCCGCCATGGCCCTCGGAGCGCGCCGCGACGATCCGGTCCGCGCGCGGCGCCCAGGCGGTCAGCGCGCGGAACCGCAACGCGGCGGGCATCACGAAGCCGTCGTTGTAATCGGTGTGTTCGCCGATCAGGTTGACCCGGCCGGGCGCGCGGCTGATGCGCGGAGGCCTGCCGTGCGCGGCGAAAAAACGTCCGGCGAGTTCCCTGGCGTCCACGCGTTCCCCCGGCATCGGCGTCGCCGCCGCGCCGCAGACTTAGCGGGGCGCGGCGCGGCGGTCCATCGCGATCGCCGCGCGCGACGACGATGCCCGGCCGAGCGCGGCCGAGACCCCGCGGCCGACCGCGCGCAGCGCGTCGAGATCGACCCCCGTCTCGATCCCCATGCCGCGCAGCATGTAGACCGCGTCCTCGGTGGCGAGGTTGCCGCCGGCGCCCGGCGCGTAGGGGCAGCCGCCGAGCCCGGCCACCGAGGCGTCGACGACGGCGACGCCGACTTCGAGGCAGGCGAACGCGTTGGCCAGCGCCTGGCCGTAGGTGTCGTGGAAATGCACGGCGATCGCGCCGACGCCGATCTCCGCCGCGGCGCGTTCCACGAGCCGGCGGGCGGCCGACGGCGTGCC
>JAGWKJ010000220.1 GCA_028865375.1 Hyphomicrobiales bacterium
TTGCGTCGGCGTCCGCAGAAAGCCGGAAAACGGATTGAACTGGAAAGTCGGCTTCTGGTCGCGAAAGAACTGGGCGGCCCCGCCGGAATCTCCGGCGCGTACGACGCCGGCCGCCGAAGCCAGCGCGGCCGCGGCGACGAGCGCCCGCGAGATGCCCTTGCCGATCCCCGTCATGGCCCGATCTTAAGCCTTCAACCGCCCGAACGCACGCGCGCCAGCAGCGCGAGGCTCGGCTCTCCGTCGGCCAGCAGGCCGTGGCGCGCCTGATAGGCGCGGATCGCCGCGCGGGCGTCGAGGCCGATGAAGCCGTCGATCTTGCCGGGATCGAACCCCAGCCGCTTCAGTCCGCTTTGCAGGGCGGTCGCCTGGGCCTTGGTGAGCCGCTTTTCGCCGGTCGGCCAAGAATGCGCGATTCCGGGCCGGCCGAGGACGCGGTCGCCGAGGGTGGCGACGCCGAGCGAATAGGAGATCGACTTGTTGTAGGTGCGGATGGCGTCGAAATTCGCGGTGACGAGGAAGGCCGGGCCCTTCGCGCCCGCGGGCAGCAGCAGGCGCGCATCGCCAGATCGCGGCAGCGCGCCGCCGTCGGCGCGCCGCACGCCCTTGGCCGCAAAGGCGGCGAACCCGCCCGACCCGCCGAGATCGACGCCCGGGACGAGCATGGAGGCGGGCAAGAGCACCTCGTAGCCCCAGCGCATCCCCCGCACCCAGCCGTGTTTTGCGAGGTAATTGGCCGTCGAACCGATGGCGTCGGCGTCGTCGGTCCAGATGTCGCGGCGACCTCGACCGTCGAAATCCACCGCATATTTCAGGAAGCTCGACGGCATGAACTGGGTCTGTCCCATCGCGCCCGCCCAAGAACCGCGCATCTGCGTGCGCGTCGCCTCGCCGCGTTGGAGGATGACGAGCGCGTCGAGCAATTCGTCGCGGAACAAGCTTCCCCGCCAGCGCGCATAGGCCAAGGTCGCCAGCGAACGCACGACGTCCTTGTCGCCCGTGAAGCCGCCGAAATCGGTTTCCAGCCCCCAGACGCCGAGAATGGCCGAGGGATCGACGCCATAGGCGCGTTCGGCCTTGTCGAACCAAGGCTTCAGGCGCGCGTAAGTCGTCCTTCCGGCCGCCACGCGACGCGCCGAGACGGCCGAGCGCAGATACGTCCAGATCGGGATCGAAAATTCGGCCTGTTTGTGCGTCAGCGCCAGCACGGCGCCGTCCGGCGTCATGCCGGCGAAGGCGCGGTCGAACGTGGACGCCGACACGCCGCGCGCGGCGGCGTCGGGCCTCAAGCGGGCGACGAAGGCGTCGAAGCCCGACGCCGGCGCGGCGGGCGCCACCACGGCGCACGTCGCCCATAGGGCGATCGCCGCCATGATCCTGATCGACACGCCGCTCATCGCCAACTCCGCGCCACCGCCGGCCCCAACCTCGAGGAGCGCGACACTAGCGGCGACGGATTGACGATTCGTTCACCATCCCCGGGTGGGGGATCGAGGTCAGTGGCGGGAGGCGGCGGCCGGAATGTCGTCGTCGCGGCGCAGCTTGGTGATTTCATCCTTCAACGTCAGTTTCTTGCGCTTGAGTTCCAAGACCGCGAGGTCGTCGTGGCCGGCGCGGTGCGATTCTTCCTCGATCGCACGTTCCAGTGCCTGGTGACGACGCTCCAATTCGGCGAGATGCGCTTGGACGCTCATGCTTGGCTCCTTGGATGGCGAAGACCGTCGCGAGTTTGTCACAGTCGCGCGCGTTGTCCAGATGCCGCGGCGAGGGAAACCGATCAATTTCGTCGGCCGTCGCGTCGCACGTTGACAAGGTCGGTCCTCGCGACCCTAATTCCGCCCGAAGCGGGCGTTAACCGCCCGGCGGCGCTAGGCGATTCGGCCGCGCGCCCGACGAGGACGACGACCGCCTTGGCCAAATTCACGATTCCGCTTTTCGGGGCGACCTTGTTCGCGTGCCTGCCGGCGGCGGCCGCACTCGCCGCCCCGGAGACGCCGCCGCTGCCCACCTCCGCGACCGGCGGCTATCTCGCCGGCATGATCGCCTCGGGCGACCACGATTCCACGGCGGCGGAGATATACGACCGCGCGGCGTTGCAGGGCGACCCCGGCGATCCCGCGTTGTTGCAGCGGGCTTTCGTCTCTTCGCTCGAAGCGGGGGACATGCGGGCGGCCTTCGACCTCGCGAGGCGGGTCGGCGACGCCGGCGGCGCGACCGCGCTGGCGAAGCTCGCGCTGGCCGTCGAGGCCTTCGGCGCCGGCCGCTTCTCGGACGCCCGCAAGGCGCTGGCGGATCCGGTCGCGACGGCGGGCGGCGGCGACGTCACGGGCGCGATGCTCGTCGCCTGGAGTTATGCGGCCTCGCACGACCTCAAGGGCGCCTTGGCAACGCTCGACAAGCTGGGCGATTCCAATTTCGCCGCTTTCCGCGACTTCCATGCCGGGCTGATCGCGGACATGCTGGGCGACCGGGCCGAAGCCGAGAAGCGACTGCGCGCGGCCTATGGCCTCGACCAGAACACGCTGCGGCTGACGGAGGCTTACGCTTCGTTCATGGACCGCACCGGCCGCGCGCCCGAAGCCCTGCGCGCATTGCAGGCGTTCTCGGACAAGTTCCCGCACAATCCGCTGATCGGGGCGGAGATGGCGCAGATCAAGGCGGGGCGCCGGGTCGCTCCGCTCGTCTCGGACGCGCGCCACGGCGCCGCCGAAGCGCTCTACGGCATCGGCGCGGCGGGCGCGCGGCCCGGCGACGAGACCGCCGAGATCGTCTATCTGCGGCTCGCATTGCAACTCGCGCCCGATCACCCGCCGGCCGCGCTCGCGCTCGGCGACACGTTGGGCGCGTTGAAGCGCACGCGAGACGCGGTCGCCTCCTATGCCAAGGTACCCGCCGCCTCGCCGCTGCGCGTGGCCGCGGCCGTGCAGTCGGCGATGACGTTGGAGGCCGGCGGCGAGCACGCCGCCGCGCTCGCCGCGGCGCGAAAGCTGGCCGCGACGCGCCCGCGCGACGTCGACGCGGTGTCCGCGCTCGCCAACGTCCAGCGCGCCGGCAAGGACTTCGCCGACGCCGCGACGACCTATTCGCGCGCCGTCGCGCTGACGCCCCCCGGGGACAAGACGAGTTGGCCGCTCTTCTACTTCCGCGGCATCTGCTACGAGCGCACGCATCGCTGGCCGGCCGCCGAGGCGGACTTCAAGAAGGCGCTGGAGCTTTATCCCGAGCAGCCCTCGGTGCTGAACTACCTCGGCTATTCCTGGGTCGACCAGAACTCGCACCTCAAGGAGGCGTTCGCGATGCTCGAACGCGCCGTCGAACTGCGCCCGCAGGACGGCTACATCGTCGACAGCCTCGGTTGGGCGCATTTCAAGCTCGGCCAATACGAGGACGCGGTGCGCACGCTCGAGCGCGCGGTGGCGCTGAAGCCCGGCGACCCGGTCATCAACGAGCATCTCGGCGACGCCTATTGGCGCGTCGGCCGCAAGCTCGACGCGACGTTCCAATGGAACCACGCGCGCGACGACAAGCCGGACCCGTCCGACCTTGCCGACATCCTGAAACGCATCAAGGACGGCCTGCCCGATCCGCCGACCGCGGCGGCCGCGCCGGCCAAGACCGGCGGCTGAGGGCGGACCGGGTTCCTTGACGGCGCCGATCCGCGAGCGCGCGCGCGCGAAGGTCAACTTGACCCTGCGCGTGCTCGGCCGCCGCGCCGACGGGATGCATGACATCGAAAGCCTCGTCGCCTTCGCCGACGTGGCGGACGGGCTGTCGCTCTCGCCGGGCCGGCCGCTTTCGCTCGTCGTGACGGGGCGCGTCGCGCGCGAGGTTCCCGCCGACGGCGACAACCTCGTGCTGCGCGCGGCTGCGGCGTTCGCCCGCCTCGAACCCGGCACGGCGACGGGCGCCTTCGCATTGAAAAAGCGCTTGCCGGTCGCCGCCGGGTTGGGCGGCGGGTCCGCGGACGCGGCGGCCGCCTTGCGCGCGCTCGCGATCCTCAACGGACTTGCGCCCGGCCATCCTTCGGTCGTGGGCGCCGCGCGCGAGGTCGGCGCCGACGTGCCGGCCTGCCTCGCGGGCGTGGCCTGCACGATGCGCGGCATCGGCCACGAGATCGAAGCGCACGCGATCGGCGCGCCGATCCACGCCGTGCTGGTCAATCCCGGCGTCGCGGTCGCGACGCGCGACGTCTTCGCGGGCCTCGGGCTCGCGCCCGGCGGGCGACGCGCGCGCGCGGCCGCGCCGGCCGACTTCGTCGGCGCGCTCGAGACGATGGCGGCGCA
>JAGWKJ010000221.1 GCA_028865375.1 Hyphomicrobiales bacterium
CATCACCTACATGCGCACCGACGGCGTCGACATGGCGCCCGAGGCGGTGGCGGCGACGCGCGCGACGATCGCCCGCGAGTTCGGCGACCGCTACGTGCCCAAGGTCCCGCGCGCCTATTCGACCAAGGCCAAGAACGCGCAGGAGGCCCACGAGGCGATCCGCCCGACCGACCCGAAGCGCCGTCCCAAGGACGTCGCGCGGTTCCTGGAGCCCGAGCAGCTCAAGCTCTACGAGCTGGTGTGGAAGCGCACCATCGCCAGCCAGATGGAATCGGCCGAGTTCGAACGCACCAGCGTCGACATCCTGGGCGCCGCGCCCGGTTCGCCGCGCAAGGCGCTCGACCTGCGCGCCACCGGGCAGGTGGTGCGGTTCGACGGCTTCCTCGCCGCCTGGCAGGACGCCCCCGAGGACGACGAGGAGGAGGGCGGTCGCCTTCCCGCGATGGCCAAGGACGAGACGCCCGCCCGCGAGCGGATCGAGACGACGCAGCACTTCACCGAGCCGCCGCCGCGCTTCACCGAGGACGCGCTCATCAAGCGCATGGAGGAGCTGGGCATCGGCCGGCCCTCGACCTACGCCTCGACGCTGGCCGTGCTGCGCGACCGCGGCTACGTACGCGTCGAGAGCCGCCGCATGGTGCCGGAGGACAAGGGCCGCCTGCTGACCGCCTTCCTCGAATCCTCGTTCGCGCGCTACGTCGACTACGACTTCACCGCCGACCTCGAGCAGAAGCTCGACCTCGTGTCGGACGGCGAGCTCGACTGGAAGGCGCTGATGCGCGAGTTCTGGACGCAATTCTCCGCCGCGCTCGACGGCGCCAAGGAATTGCGCACGTCCGAGATCCTGGAAAACCTCAACGAACTGCTCGGATCCCACATCTTCCCCGCCAAGGCGGACGGCTCGGACGCGCGCGCCTGCCCCTCGTGCGGGGCGGGGCGGCTGTCGCTGAAGGTCGGCAAGTTCGGCGCGTTCATCGGCTGTTCGAACTATCCCGAGTGCAAGTTCACGCGCACCATGTCGCCGTCGGCGGCCGGCGAAGGCGACGGCCAGCCGGGCAATCGGTCGCTCGGCGTCGATCCCGACACGGGCGAGGAGATCACGCTGCGCGACGGCCGCTTCGGCCCCTACGTCCAGCAGGGCGACGGCGAGAAGCCGAAACGCTCGTCGCTGCCGCGCGGGCTGGCCCCCGCCGACGTCACGCTGGAAAAGGCGCTCGGCCTGCTGGCGCTGCCACGCGAGGTCGCGCGCCATCCCACGACCGGCGAACCGATTCTCGCGGGCCTCGGCCGCTTCGGCCCTTACGTGAAGCACGGCAAGACCTATGCCAGCCTAGGCCGCGACGACGACGTGCTCGAAGTCGGCGCCAACCGCGCCATCGACCTCGTGGTGACGAAGGAAAGCGGCGGCGGCGGTTCGCGTTTCGGCCGCGCGGAGCCGGGCCGCTCGCTCGGCGACCACCCGGGGGCGGGCGGCGCGGTCACGGTGCGCAAGGGCCGCTACGGCGCCTACGTCAACCACGGCAAGGTCAATGCCACGCTGCCCAAGGACGTCGATCCGGAGGCGCTCACGATCGAGCGCGCGGTCGAGCTGCTCGCCGCCAAGGCCAAGGGCGTGCCCACCGACGGCCGCGTGATCGGCGACCACCCGGAGGGCGGCGCGATCGTGCTGCGCGAGGGCCGCTACGGGCCCTACGTGAGCCACGGCAAGGTCAACGCCAACGTGCCGAAGGAAACCGATCCGGGCGATCTCTCGCTCTCGCATGCCATCGAGCTGATCGACGGGCGCGGCGGTCCCGACCCGAAGCTGACCGGCAAGTCGCGCGGCGCGGCCAAGAAGTCGGCGACCAAAAAGACCGCTGCCGTCAAAACGCCCGCCAAGAAGCTCGCGACCAAGAAATCGGCGACCGTCACGAAAACGACGAAGGCTTCGGCCAAACCGAAGGCCGGGACAAAATCGAAAGCCGGGATCAAGGCGCGCGCGTCGGCGGACTGACGCGCGCGTCGCAGGAGGGGACGATGCAGGCGCGGGCCGACTGGAACCTCCACGATGCGACCGATGCCGAGGCCAACGCGCGCGCTATGGCGGCCTATGGCCGTTGGGCACCCGTCTATGACCTCGTGTTCGAGCTGCCGTTCGGGCCGGGCCGTCGCGCGGCGGCGCGCGCCGCCTCGGCCGCCGTGCCGAATGGCGGCCGTCTGCTGGTGATCGGGGTCGGAACCGGGCTCGAACTTCCGCTCATCGGCGCGCACGCGCGGGTCGAGGGCATCGACATCAGCGAGCCGATGCTGAAGATCGCGCGGGCGCGCGTCGCGCGTGCGGGCCTCTCGCACGTGCGCGACCTGCGCACGATGGACGCCCAAGCGCTCGCCCTTCCCGACGAAACCTTCGACGCCGCGCTGGCGCCCTACGTGCTCAGCGTGGTGCCGGACCCCGGGCGCGCGCTCGACGAGGCGTTCCGGACGCTGAAGCCCGGCGGGGAGATCGTGACGGTCAACCATTTCGCCGCCGAACGCGGTCCGCGCGCCGCCGTCGAGGCCGGGCTCGAAGGCGCGGCCTCGTTCCTCGGCTGGCATCCGAACTTCCCGTTCGCGCCGGTCGCCCGTTGGCTCGCCGCCAATCCGCGCGCCCGCCTCGTCGAACGGCGCGAGGTCGCGCCCTTCCGGCTGTTCACGATGCTCAGGATCGCCAAGACCGCGTGACGCGGGCGCGACGGGGAGGCCTCAATGGCCGCCGCCGCCCCCGCCCGCGGCCTTGGGCTTCTGCATCACGGGCGCCAGCGCCACCAGGCCCACGAACAGGAACGTCAGGACGAACATCACGTCGGCCAGCGACATCACCAGCGCCTGCTGGCGGATCATCAGCGAGATCTGCTTGAGCGCCATCGCCTGCGCGTCGCTTCCGTAGGACGCGAACGCCGCCGTCATGTTGGCGATGGTCTGCTCGGCCGCCGCGCGGCCCCAGCGCACGCTTTCGTGCAGGCGCTCGATGTGCAGGTCCATGCGCTTGTTCATCATCGTGTTGATGAGCGCGAGGCCCACGGCGCCGCCGAGGTTCCGGGTGAGGTTGTAGAGGCCGGACGCGTTCTTCAGCCGCGCCGGCGGCAGCGTGCCCAGCGCGAGGTTGCCGATGGGCACCATGCACAGCATCAGCGAGCCGCCGCGCAGGATCTGGGGCACGAACAGCTGGTCGAAGCCCCAGTCGACCGTGAGCCCGGACGCGATCCACGTGCCGAGCCCGAACCCGCTGAAGCCGGCCGCGATCATGATGCGCGGATCGAGCTTGGCCGACAGGCGCCCGACGATGGGCGCGGCGAGGAACATCGAGACGCCGGTCACGAACATCGTCTCGCCGATCTGGAGCGCGGAATAGCCGCGAACGCGGGCGAGGAACACGGGGTAGAGGTAGGTGAGTCCGTAGAGGCCGATGCCCATCACGAACGAAAACAGGCAGCCGGTCCAGAAGTTGCGCACGCCGAACGCCGAGAGGTCGACGATCGGGTTCTTCGCCGTGGCCGCGCGCCAGAAGAACAGCGCCGCGCCGGACACCGACGTCACGGCCAGCCACAGCACGAGGCCGGACGCGAACCAATCCTTCGAGGGGCCCTCCTCGAGCACGTATTCGAGCGGGCCGAGGAACAGCGCCATGCCGGCGAGGCCGGCCCAGTCGAAGTCGTCGAGCAGCTTCCAGTCCGGCTTGTCGAAGTCGATCAGGAACCAGCACGACACGGTGACGAAGATGCCGGGCACGACGTTGATCAGGAACAGCCAGTGCCAGGAGAACCAGTCGGTCAGGTAGCCGCCCACCGTCGGGCCGATCGTGGGCGCGAGCGTCGCCACGAGGCCGATGATCGGCTGGATGATCGGGCGCTTGTCGGGCGGGAAGATCGCGAACGAGGTGGCGAACACGGTCGGGATCATGCCGCCGCCGATGAAGCCCTGCAGCGCGCGCCAGAAGATCATCTCGTTGAGCGACGAGGACTGCGCGCACATGAAGCTCGACGCGGTGAAGCCGGCGGCGGCCGCGACGAACACGTAGCGCGTCGACATCGCCCGCGACAGGTAGCCCGACAGCGGGATCATCACGACTTCGGCGATCAGGTAGGCGGTCTGCACCCAGCCGATCTCGTCGGCCGACGCCGAAAGCCCGGCTTGGATCTCCGACAGCGAGGCCGACACGACCTGGATGTCCAGGATCGCCATGAACATGCCGAACACCATGCACATGAAGGTGAACAGCTTGCGCTTGTCGATCGGCTGGCCGGCGAGCGGATGGGCG
>JAGWKJ010000222.1 GCA_028865375.1 Hyphomicrobiales bacterium
CGGCGCCGGGGTCGGTTGCGTGAACACGGCGGGCGTCAGCCCGGCGAGGCCCTTCCACAGCAGCGTGCCGAGGATCCAGGCGAGGAAGGCGAGCAGCGCGCCCGTCACCAGGCCCGCGCGCGCCGCGCGCCAGCACACGCCGCGGATGACTCGCGAGCGCGGCATCCCCATCGCGGCGCCGGCCTCGCGCAAGGTGTCTGGCACGAGGTCGAGCATGTTCTCGGTCGAGCGCACGATCACCGGCAGCACGATCAGCGCCAGCGCCACCGCGCCCGCGGCCGCCGAGAAATGGCCGATGGGCGCGACCAGCAGGTCGTAGACGAACAGGCCGATCACGATCGAGGGCGCCGACAGCATCACGTCGTTGACGAAGCGCACCACGACCGCGAAGCGCGAGTGGCGGCCGTATTCCGACAGCCACGTGCCAGCGAGCACGCCGACGGGCGCGCCGATCCCCACCGCCACGAAGCTCAGGAACAGCGATCCCATGATGGCGTTGAGCAGGCCCCCGACGCTGCCCGGCGCCGGGGTCGGTTGCGTGAACACGGCGGGCGTCAGCCCGGCGAGGCCCTTCCACAGCAGCGTGCCGAGGATCCAGGCGAGGAAGGCGAGCCCGAACGCGGCGCTCGCCCAGCACAGGCCCATCATCGCGGCGTCGAGGCGGCGGCGCCCGGCGCGCAGCCCCGCGGCGGCGGCGGAGGCGACGGCGTCGGTCATGCGCGCACCCGGCCGCCGGCGCGGCTCAGCATCCAGCGCGCCGCCGCCAGCGCGACGAAGGTGATCGCGAACAGGATCAGGCCGAGCTCGAACAGGGCGGCGCGGTACATGTCGGTCGTCGCCTCCGTGAATTCGTTGGCGATGGTGGCCGATATCGACGTTCCCGGCGCCAGCAGCGAGGCGGAAATGCGGTGCGCATTGCCGATCACGAAGGTCACGGCCATCGTCTCGCCGAGCGCGCGGCCGAGCCCCAGGATCATGCCGCCGGCGACGCCCACGCGCGAGAACGGCAGCACGACGCGATACATCACTTCCCAACGCGTGCAACCGATGCCGTAGGCGGCCTCCTTCAGCAGCGGCGGCGCGGCCTCGAACACGTCGCGCGCCACCGCCGCCACGAAAGGCAGCACCATGATGGCGAGCACGAAGGCGGCCGACAGCACGCCGATGCCGTAGGGCGGGCCGGCGAACAGCGCGCCCGCCAGCGGCACGCGGCCGAGCGTCGCGATGAGCGCGGGTTGCACGTAGGCCTGCACGAGCGGCACCAGCACGAACAGGCCCCAGATGCCGTAGATGATCGAGGGGATGCCCGCCAGCAGCTCGATCGCCGTGCCGATCGGCCGGCGCAGCGAATAGGGGCAGAGCTCCGTCAGGAAGATCGCGATGCCCAGCCCGATCGGCCCGGCCAGCGCCATCGCCAGCGCCGCCGTGACGATCGTGCCCCAGATCGCCGCGGCGCCGCCGAAATTGTCGGTGACCGGGTTCCAGACCTGGTTGAACAGGAAGCCGGCGCCGAACTTGGCGAGCGCGGGCCACGCGCCGACGACCAGCGCGACGAGGATGCCCGACATCACGAGCGGCACCAGCGCGGCGGCGCCGAAGGTCGCGCGCTCGAACAGCGCGTCGGCGAACCGCAGGCGCGCGAGCGCGCCCGAACGGTCGGCGGGCGCGGCGAACGCCACGCGCATCGCGTGGGCCGGCTGGATGGGCGAAGCGTCGGCGATGTCCGCCATCCCCTCGTTCCTTTCATGCGCTCCCGGGCGGACCCGGGAGCGCTTCGTCCGATGCCGAACCCGTCACTGGGTCTTGATGTCGGCCTTCCACATCGCCTCGATCTGCGCCACCGTCGTGGCGGGCAGCATCACGTAGAACAGCTGCTTGGCGATGTCGCCGCCGTTCTTGTAACCCCAGTCGAAATAGGCCAGCGCCTTCTTGGCGGCGACCTTGTCCTTGGGGTCCTTGTGCATGAGGATGAAGGTCGCGCCCGAGATCGGCCACGTCGTCGCGCCCGGCTCGTCGGTCAGGATGACGTAGTAGTGGTCCGACTTCGCCCAGTCGACGCCGGCGGCCGAGGCTTGGAAGGCTTCGGCGCTGGGGTCGACGGCCTTGCCGTCCTTGTTGACCATCTTGGCGTAGGTCATCTTGTTCTGCGTCACGTAGGCGAACTCGACGTAGCCGATCGCGCCCTGCGTGTTCTGGACGTTGTTGGCGACGCCCTCGTTGCCCTTGGCGCCGATGCCGACCGGCCAGTCGACCGCGGTGCTCTCGCCGACCTTCGACTTGAAGTCCGCGCTCACCTTCGAGAGGTAGTCGGTCCAGATGAAGGTCGTGCCCGAGCCGTCGGCGCGGTGCACGACGACGATGGCGAGGTCGGGCAGCTTGACGCCGGGGTTGAGCTTGGCGATCGCCGGGTCGTTCCACTTCACGATCGTGCCGAGGTAGATGCCGGCCAGCGTCTGGCCGTCGAGCGTGATCTCGCCGGGCTTGATGCCCGGAACGTTGATGGCGGGAATCGCGCCGCCGATGACGGTCGGGAATTGCACGAGGCCCGCGGCGTCGAGTTCCTTGGGCGTCAGCGGCATGTCGGAGGCGCCGAACGTCACGGTGCCGGCCTTGATCTGCGCGATGCCGCCGCCCGATCCGATCGAGCCGTAGTTCAGCTTGTCGCCGGAGACCTTGGCATAGGCCTCGGCCCATTTGGTGTAGATCGGCGTGCCGAAGGTGGAGCCGGCGCCGGTGATGGTGTCGGCGTGCGCGGCGGAGAGCGCCAGCGCAAAAGCCGCGCCGGCCATGAGATGCTTGTTCATCCGGGGTTCCCCTCGAAACGTTTCGTCGCCCCAGCCCCTCGCGGGCTGCTTGGCGGGCGGACTCCTATGGGCCTCGGGCGATGAATTTATTGCGGTTTCGCCGCGTTTTTGTGACAGCGCAACCCGTTGTCATTTAATCGATAAAACGTCGTCGCCGCGCAAGGGTATTTCGGCCGTGAAGGTCGCGCCCTCGCCGGGGCGGCTGTCGACGTAAAGTCGGCCGCGGTGGCGCGTGAGCACGTGCTTGACGATGGCGAGGCCCAGCCCCGTGCCGCCCTTGCGACGGCTGTCGCCGGCATCGACCCGATAGAAGCGCTCGGTCAGCCTCGGCAAATGTTCGGCGGCGATGCCGGGACCTTCGTCGTTGACGGCGAAAAACGCGCGCGCGCCGACCGCGCTGACCCGCACGCGCACCGGCTTGGGCGAAGCGCCGTCGCCGGCGCCGCCGTATTTGACGGCGTTCTCGATCAGGTTCTCGGCGACGCGCAGGAGTTCGTCGCGATCGCCGGTGACGACGACGGCGGCGGGCGCGTCGATGGTGAGCCTCGCGCCGGTCTGTTCGGCGAGCGGCCCCAGCCCGTCGACGACATGGCGCGCGACCAGCGCGAGATCGACCGCCTCGGTCGGCGGCACGTGGCGCGTGCGCTCGATGCGCGACAGCGACAGCAGGTCGTCGATCAGGCGCGCCATCCGGGTCGCCTGCTGCTGCATGATGCCGAGGAATTTCTCGCGCGCGACGCTGTCGTTGCGGGCCGGGCCCTGCAGCGTCTCGATGAACCCGAGCAGGGCTGCGAGCGGCGTCCGCAGCTCGTGGCTGGCATTGGCGATGAAATCGGCGCGCATCTGCTCGACGCGCTTCAGCGCGGTGATGTCGTGCAGCGACAGCACCGCCGCGGCACCGCCGGGGCCTGGCCGCGGCAGCGGCTCGACCATGGCGCGGTATTCGGTATTGGCGGGGCTCGGCAGGGTGAATTCCACCGCGCCGCCGGGCTCGCCGGCCAGCACCTGGTCGGCGGCGTCGAGAAGGTCGGGATTGCGCAGCAGCGCGGCCAGGTCGCGGTCGCGCTGCTGGCGGCCGAACACTTTGCGGGCGGCGGCGTTCTCGCCGATGATGCGGCGCTGGCGGTCCAGCAACAGGATCGGGCTGGGCAGGCTGTCGAACAGGGTTTCATGGAATTTGAGGCGCGCCGCCACCTCCTCCGACTGGGTGCGGAATTCGCGGCGCGACAGTTTGAGGGCCGTCAGCAGGTCATTGGCGATGTCGGTGCGCAAGGCCGGCACCGGCGCCTCCTCCGGCCGCAGGTCGCGGGCGAAGCGGGCGACGTCGTCGAGATCCTGGATATAGGGCCGCAGCAGCAGGGCGGTGGCGGCGGAGAGCACCGCGAGGGCCGCCAGGGCCGGCAGGATGGGGATCGCCTGCGCCACCACCAGCACGACGAAC
>JAGWKJ010000006.1 GCA_028865375.1 Hyphomicrobiales bacterium
GGCGCGCGGATTCTGGTCGCCACCATGCGCACCCATGGCGCCCATTGCGCGCTGGTGTCGGGCGGCTTCACGGTCTTCACCGGGCCTATCGCCGAGCTGCTGGGATTCCACGAACATCGGTCCAACGCGCTGATCGTCGAGGGCGGCCGTTTCGCCGGCCGCGTCGCGCGGCCGATCCTCGGCCGCGAAGCCAAGCTCGCCGCGTTGCGCGAGATCGCGGCGCGGCTCGGCCTCGCGCCGGGCGAGACGCTCGCCGTCGGCGACGGCGCCAACGACCTCGCGATGCTCGAAGCCGCGGGGCTGGGCGTCGCCTATCGCGCCAAGCCCGCCGTGGCGGCGGCCGCGCACGCGCGCATCGACCGCGCCGACCTGACCGCGCTGCTCTACGCGCAGGGCTATCGCCCGGAAGACTTCGCCGCCTGAGCGGCCGCGCGGACGGCGACGCGGCGGGAATCGTACCACGCCCACAGGACGCGCGCGGCGACCGCGCGATGGGGCCGCCAGGGCCTGGCGATCTTCTCGAGGCGCTCGGGGTCGGGCCGCTTGCGCAGGCGCTTGGCCTGCCGTACCGCCTCCTGGAGCGCGACGTCGCCGACCGGCCAGACGTCGGGATGGCCGTGGCAGAACATCAGGTAGACGTCGGCCGTCCACGGCCCGACGCCCTTGACCGAGCGCAGCGCGCCATGGGCGGCCTCGGCGTCGAGCCCGTGCAAGGCGTCGAGCGCCAACGCGCCCGAAACCACGGCCGCGCCGATGGCGCGCATCGTGCGCGCCTTGGGCTTCGACAGGCCGCAGGCGGCGAAGGCGGAATCTTCCGCGCCTGCGAGGCGTTCCGCCTCGAGACGGCCGAAGCCGGCCTCGAAGCGCGCCCAGATCGCCGCCGCGCTGGCGGTGGAGACTTGCTGCGATACCACGATGCGGCACAGGCCCTCGACGCCGCCCGGCCGCCGGCGCAACGGCGGCGTGCCGCCTTCGGCGACGAGCCGCGCGAACAACCCGTCGTCGCGCGCGAGCAGCCCTTCGAGTTCGCGCGCGAGATCGGCCTCGTCGGCGATGACGGCGCGCGGGGCCACGCTCAATTGCCGCCGTCGGGCGCGGGCGGCAGGGGCATCACCGGCACGCCGTCCTCGACGAGGTCGCGCGCTTCCCTCGCGGTCGCCTCGCCGCGGATCGGCCGCTCCTCGATCTCGCCCGCGTGCATCTTGCGCGCCTGTCGGGGGAAGTCGCCGCCGACGTCTTCCGTGCGCGCCATCACCGCCTCTCGCCAGCCCTTGAAGGCGGCGCGCAACGCGCGATGCCCGGCGGCCTCGCCGTCGGCGGGCGGCGCGGCGCCGCCGACCAGCGCCGGCGCCATCAGCGCCTTGCGCACGTCCGAGCGGCCGCAGGTCGGGCAATCGACCGCGCCCTTGGCGAGTTGGTCGTCGCAGGAGGCGGCGTCCGAGAACCACGCTTGGAAGGCATGGCCCCTCGCGCACACGAAATCATAACGGATCATGCGTTCAGGCGCCGGTCAGCAGCGGATCGAGGCCGCCGGCGCGGTCGAGCGCGTAGAGGTCGTCGCAGCCCCCGACGTGGCGTTCGTCCACGAAGATCTGCGGCACCGTGGAGCATCCGCCGGCGCGCTCCGCCATCCTGGCCTGCAAATCCGGGGCGCCGTCGACGGGGATCTCGCGGAACGGCGCGCCCTTTTGGCGCAACAGCTCCTTGGCCATCGCGCAATAGCCGCAGGTCGCCTTGGTATAAATCTCGATGTCGGGCATGGGACGATCGCCTCGGGAACGTTGGAAGGCCGGCCTCCAATATAGGGAGGCGTCACGCGCCCGTCACGACCCGGGCGAACACCAGCGCGTCGACCCGCGCCGCCCCGGCCCTCAGGAGCGCCCGGCTGGCCGCGTTGGCGGTGGCGCCCGAGGTCAGCACGTCGTCCACCAGCACGATCCTGGCGCCGTCGAGGCGCGCGCCCGAGGCCTCGGGAACCCTGAACGCGCCCTGCATGTTGTCCGCGCGCTGGACGCGCGTGCGCCCGACCTGGCTTGGCGTCGACTTGACGCGCGCCAGCGCGAACGGGTCGTGACGCACGCCGCTCGCGCGCGCGATCTCGCGGCCGAGCTCCGCCGCCTGGTTGAACCGCCGGCGCCACAGCCGGAACGGGTGCAGCGGGATCGGCACGACGAGGTCCGCGTCGGCGAGCAGTTCCGCGCCGGCGCGCGCCATCCAGCGACCCATCGGGCGCGCGAGATCGCCGCGATCGCCGTATTTCAGGCCGTGCACCAGCGCGCGCACCGGGCCGTCGTCGAACAGCGCGACGCAGCGCGCGCGGCCGTAGACCGGTGGATCCGCCGCCGCCTGCGGGGAGATCAGCCCGTCGCCGTAATGCACCGGGAACGGCGTGCCGAGCCGCTCGCAATAGGGTCGCGCGACGAAGTGCATCCGCCGCCAGCAGGCCGCGCACAGCGCGCCGGGCGCGGCGGTGGCCGCCGAACAGGCGAGGCAGGTCGGGGGAAACAGCAGCTCGACGACCCGGCGCGTCGCCGCCATCGCGGCGCGCGAAACGGCGGACGCGCGCGCGACGGAAGTCGCGGCGCCGGTCGCGTTCGGGTCGGGGACTGCAGTCGAAATCGTCGCTCTCCCTCCCTCACGCTAGCGCGCGGGCGGGCGGCGGGGAAGCGGCGGTCGCGACCGATCGCCGGACGCTCGCCCGCCGCGCGCAACCGCCCCCGCTCAATACCGGTAATGATCGGCCTTGAACGGGCCGGCGGCCGGCACGTTGATGTAGGTCGCCTGCTTGGGGCTGAGTTCGGTGAGCCTCGCGCCGATCTTGGCGAGATGCAGGCGGGCGACCTTCTCGTCGAGGTGCTTGGGCAGCGTGTAGACCTTCTTCGCGTAATGGCCGGGCTTGGCGAACAGCTCGATCTGCGCCAGCGTCTGGTTGGTGAAGGAGGCCGACATCACGAAGCTCGGGTGGCCGGTGGCGTTGCCCAGGTTCACCAGCCGGCCCTGCGACAGCAGGATGATGCGCTTGCCGCCGGGGAACTCGATCTCGTCGACCTGCGGCTTGACCTCGCTCCACTTGAAGTTGCGCAGAGCGCCGATCTGGATCTCGCTGTCGAAATGGCCGATGTTGCAGACGATGGCGCGGTCCTTCATCGCGCGCATGTGGTCGACCGTGATGACGTCGACGTTGCCCGTGGCGGTGACGAAGATGTCGGCGCGCGGGGCGGCCTCGTCCATGGTCACGACCTCGTAGCCCTCCATCGCGGCCTGCAGCGCGCAGATCGGGTCGATCTCCGACACCATCACCCGGCAGCCGGCTTGGCGCAGCGAGGCGGCCGAGCCCTTGCCGACGTCGCCGAAGCCCGCCACCATCGCGACCTTGCCGGCCATCATCACGTCGGTGCCCCGCCGGATGCCGTCCACCAAGCTCTCGCGGCAGCCGTAGAGGTTGTCGAACTTCGACTTGGTGACGCTGTCGTTGACGTTGATCGCCGGCCACAGCAGCGAACCGTCCTTCTCCATCTGGTAGAGGCGGTGGACGCCCGTGGTCGTCTCCTCCGTCACGCCGCGGATCGCCGCGCCGTTGCGCGAATACCAGCCGGGCTTGGCCTTGAGCCGCGCCTTGATGGCGGCGAACAGCACTTCCTCTTCCTCGTTGGACGCATGGTCGAGGAAGCCCGTGTCGCCCTTCTCGGCCCTCATGCCGAGGTGGATCAGCATCGTGGCGTCGCCGCCGTCGTCGAGGATCATGTTGGGCGTGCCGCCGTCCGCCCAATCGAAGATGCGGTGCGTGTAATCCCAATAATCGACGAGGCTCTCGCCCTTGACCGCGAACACCGGCGTGCCGGCGGCGGCGATGGCGGCGGCCGCGTGGTCCTGCGTCGAATAGATGTTGCACGAGGCCCAGCGCACGTCGGCGCCCAGCGCCTTCAGCGTCTCGATCAGCACGGCCGTCTGGATCGTCATGTGCAGGGAACCGGCGACGCGCGCGCCCTTCAGCGGCTGGGTCGGCCCGAACTCCGCCCGCGTCGCCATCAGGCCCGGCATTTCGCTTTCGGCGATGGAGATCTCCTTGCGGCCCCAATCGGCGAGAGAGAGATCGGCGACGGCGTAATCCTTGGCGTTCGACATGGCGGAATGGTCCGGTCTTGAGGTGGCGGCCTCTTACCAGCGCCGACCCACGGACGCAATAAACACATAAACATTTCTTTATGTGATAGATGCGCAACTTTTTGTTTACCGCACCGGCCGAACTGCGAAGCGGGAGGAGACTCTTCGCCCCTGGCCCATTAAGATGGCGAAGCAAGAAACGGGCCGAAGGCCCAGTGAGGCGTGCGTACGATGGCCTTGTCCGCCAAGTTGATGATGCGACAGGGCCAATCGCTGGTAATGACGCCGCAGCTCTTGCAGGCGATCAAGCTGCTGCAATTCTCCACCGTCGAGCTGGCCGCGTTCGTGGAAGACGAACTGGAGAAAAACCCCGTCCTTTCGCGCATCGAGGAGTCGGAAAGCGCATTTGGCGACGATCTGACGCTGCCGACCGCGGCTTCCGATGACGGCCCGAGCGTCGCCGATTGGGTGGCCGACAGCGACGCCGAGGCGCGCGCGACGGGCATCGACGCGGTCCGCGACGATTTCGTCGAGCCTGATCGGATCCCCTCCGCCCAAGAGGCGACGACCCAGGCCGGCGCGCCCGACGGTCTGTCGCAATCGGCCTGGACGGGCGTGGCGACTTCGACGGCGGGCGGCGGAGGCGAGGCGCCCGACCTCGAAGCCTATGTCGCGGCGCCCACCGGCCTGCACGAACATCTCGCCGCCCAGGTCGGCCTCGCCTTCGCCGATCCGGCCGACCGCCTGATCGCCGCCGCGCTGATCGCGCGCATCGCGCCCTCGGGCTATTTCGACGGCGACGTGGCGGAGGTGGCGACCGCGCTCGGCGCGCCGGTCGGCCGGGTCGAGGCGGCGCTGGCGCGCATCCGGCGGCTCGATCCGGCAGGTGTCGGCGCGCGCGACCTCGCCGAATGCCTGCTCGCCCAGCTCGAAGAGCGCGACCGCGCCGACCCCGCGATGCGCGCGCTGGTCGCCAACCTGCCGCTGCTCGCCAAGCGAGACTGGGCGGCGCTGCGGCGGCTGTGCGGCGTCGACGACG
Source organism: Hyphomicrobiales bacterium (assembly GCA_028865375.1). Taxonomy (GTDB): domain Bacteria; phylum Pseudomonadota; class Alphaproteobacteria; order Rhizobiales; family Beijerinckiaceae; genus JAGWKJ01. The sequence goes on from JAGWKJ010000006.1 coordinate 5,144, forward strand.
AGGATCTCGCCGACATGGCCGCCGAGATCCGGCGGCTCGAACCGAAGCCAGGCCGCGCCTTCGGCGCCGATCCGGTCGTGGTGGCGGTGGCCGACGTGTTCGTGACCGAGGCGCCCGACGGCTCTTGGCGCGTCGAACTCAATTCCGACGCGCTGCCGCGCGTGCTGGTCGACCGCGCCTATGCCGCCCGCGTCGTGCGCGGCGCCAAGCGGGAGGACGACCGCCGTTTCGTGCAGCAGAAGCTGCAGGACGCGCAATGGCTGACGCGCAGCCTCGACCAGCGCGCCCGCACCATCCTGAAGGTCGCCTCCGAGATCGTGCGCAAGCAGGACGGGTTCCTGGCCCACGGCGTCGAACGGCTGCGCCCGATGAACCTGCGCGACGTGGCCGAGGAGATCGGCCTCCACGAATCCACCGTGTCGCGCGTCACCTCGAACAAATGGGTGCGCACGCCGCGCGGCCTGTTCGAGATGAAATATTTCTTCACCAACGCGGTGGCGGCCGCGGACGGCGGCGACGGCGTGTCGGCGGAGGCGGTGCGCCACCGCATCCGCCGGCTGGTGGAGGCGGAAGATCCCGCGAGGCCGCTCGCCGACGAGGCGCTGGTGAAGATGCTGCACGAGGGCGGCGTCGAGGTCGCACGGCGCACGGTGGCGAAATATCGCGAGAGCCTCGGCATCGCCTCGTCCTCCGCGCGGCGGCGCGTCGCCGCCCGAGTTTGACGGAAGGCGGCGCCGCTGCCACAAGCCGCCCGCCCCGGGGGGACCCATCCATGACAGCCGTGAAATACGACGTGCTCGGCGTCGGCAACGCGCTCGTCGACGTGCTCGCGCCGGCCGACGACGACTTCCTCGCCGCGGCGGGCATCGCCAAGGGCGCGATGACGCTGATCGACGAAGATCGCGCCGGCGCGCTCTACGCGCGGATGGCGCGCGCGACGATGGCGTCGGGCGGCTCGGCCGCCAACACGATCGCCGGCGTGGCGGGCTTCGGCGCGTCGGGCGCCTTCGTGGGCAAGGTGCGCGACGACGAATTCGGCGACGCCTTCGCCCACGACCTGCACGCCGCCGGCGTCACGTTCGAGACCGCGCGCGCGACCCACGGCCCCTCGACGGGCCGCAGTTACATCTTCGTGTCGCCCGAGGGCGAGCGCTCGATGAACACCTATCTCGGCGCCGGGCTCGGCCTCGACGAGGGCGACGTCGACGAGGCGCGCGTCGCCGCGTCCCGCATCGTCTATCTCGAAGGCTATCTTTGGGACCCGCCGGGCGCCAAGCGCGCGTTTCGCCGCGCGTCGAAGGTCGCGCACGCGGCCGGGCGCAGGGTCGCGCTCACGCTGTCGGACTCCTTCTGCGTAGAGCGCTGGCGCGACGAATTCCTCGGCCTGATCCGCGACGGCCTGGTCGACGTCGTGTTCGCCAACGAGGCGGAGACCAAGGCGCTCTACCGTCTCGACGGTTTCGACGACGCCTTCGCGGCGCTGGCGAAGGAGCGCGCGCTGTCGGTCGTCACGCGCGGCGCGGCGGGTTGCCTCGTCGCCGACGCCGGCAAGGTCGTCGCGGCGCCGGCGCAGACGGTCGCCAAGGTGGTCGACACCACGGGCGCCGGCGACCTGTTCGCCGCCGGCTTCCTCGTCGGCCTCGCGCGCGGCGCGCCGCACGAAGCGTCGGCCAAGCTCGGCGCCGTGGCGGCGGCCGAAATCCTCGGCCATTACGGCCCGCGCGCGCAGGGCGACCTGCGCGATCTCGCGCGCAAGGCGGGCGTCGCGGGGGTTTGAGGCGGGGCGAATGACTTGAAATAAGTTCGTCTATTGACATTGTAGCCACATGACGCTACATTGCTAGGCAATGGAAAAGATCGGGATCCGCGCCCTCAAGAACGAGCTCAGCGCGCACATTCGCGCCGTCGAGCGTGGGCAATCGTTCTTGGTCACCGACAGGGGCGTCGTCGTGGCCGAACTGTCGCCGCCGCGCCGCGGCTCGCACATGCGGGAGGCCGACATCGTCGCCGACTTCGAAGCGAGCGGCGCGCTCGCGCCACCCGCCAATCCGAAGGGCGTCTTGCCGGCGCCGGCCGGCGCCATGACGCTGCGGGCTTTGCTGGAAGAACTCGACGCCGCGCGCGGGGACCGTGATCTACGTTGACACGTCCGTCGTGCTGGCGCGGCTGTTCGCCGAGGACCGGCGCCCGCGCGAGACCCTCTGGGACGACGATCTCGTCTCGAGCCGCCTTCTCGCCTACGAAATCTTCAATCGCCTGAATGCGCGGGGTGCGGGCGTCGAAGCGCTGGCAGCCGCGCGGGCGCTGGTCGGCCGCATCCGGCTCGCTGCGATGTCCGAGGCGATGCTCTCGGACGCGATGGGGCCCCTGCCGCTCGCGCCCCGCACGCTCGACGCCCTGCACTTGGCGACGATGACCGCCTTGCGCCGCGCCGGGTTGGCGCTCCGTTTCGCGACCTTCGACGACCGGTTCGCCGCGGCCGCGAAGGCGCTGGGATTCGAGGACGAAGCGATTTAGGCCCGCCGCAACGGCTCGCGATCGTGCGCTTGGTCGGTTTGTGGGTCGAAACAAAAAGGGCGGCCCGAGGGCCGCCCTTTCCGATCGACGCCTTTTGACCCGGAACGGAATGGATCAGAAATCCATTCCGCCGCCGCCCATGCCGCCGCCGGCGGGCATGGCCGGCTTGTCCTTCGGCATCTCGGCGATCATCGCCTCGGTGGTGATGAGCAGGCCGGCGACCGAGGCCGCGTCCTGCAGGGCCGTGCGCACGACCTTGGCCGGGTCGACGATGCCGGCCTGGATCATGTCCACGTATTGCTCGGTCTGGGCGTTGAAGCCGAAGGTCTCGGACTTGTTCTCGAGGATCTTGCCGACCACGATCGAGCCCTCGACGCCGGCGTTCTCGACGATCTGGCGGATCGGCGATTCCAGCGCCTTCAGCACGATGTCGATGCCCGCCTGCACGTCGGAGACGTCGCTCGTCACCTTCTTCACCGCGGCCTTGGCGCGCAGCAGCGCCACGCCGCCGCCCGGCACGATGCCCTCTTCCACCGCGGCGCGGGTGGCGTTGAGCGCGTCGTCCACGCGGTCCTTCTTTTCCTTGACCTCGACCTCGGTGGCGCCGCCGACGCGGATCACCGCGACGCCGCCGGCCAGCTTGGCGAGGCGCTCCTGGAGCTTCTCGCGGTCGTAGTCGGAGGTCGTCTCCTCGATCTGCGCCTTGATCTGCGCGACGCGGGCGTCGATGTCCTTCTTCTTGCCGACGCCGTCGATGATCGTGGTGTTCTCCTTCTCGATCCGCACGCGCTTGGCGCGGCCGAGCATGGCCACCGTGACGTTCTCGAGCTTGATGCCGAGGTCCTCGGCGATCATCGTGCCGCCGGTCAGCGTCGCGATGTCCTCGAGCATGGCCTTGCGGCGGTCGCCGAAGCCCGGCGCCTTGACGGCCGCGACCTTCAGGCCGCCGCGCAGCTTGTTGACGACGAGCGTGGCGAGCGCCTCGCCCTCGATGTCCTCAGCCACGATCAGCAGCGGCTTGCCCGTCTGCACGACCGATTCCAGGATCGGGAGCATCGCCTGCAGCGACGACAGCTTCTTCTCGTGGATGAGGATGTAGGGATCCTCGAGGTCGGCGAGCATCTTCTCGGCGTTGGTGATGAAGTAGGGCGAGAGATAGCCGCGGTCGAACTGCATGCCCTCGACGACGTCGAGCTCGGTCTCGAGGCTCTTGGCCTCCTCGACCGTGATGACGCCCTCGTTGCCGACCTTCTGCATCGCCCGCGCGATCATGTCGCCGATGGTCTTGTCGCCGTTCGACGAGATCGTTCCGACCTGGGCCACCTCGGCCGAGTCCTTGATCTTCTTCGAGCGCTTCTTGATCTCGGCCACGGCGGCCTCGACGGCCATGTCGACGCCGCGCTTCAGGTCCATCGGGTTCATGCCGGCGGCGACGCGCTTGGCGCCTTCGCGGACGATCGCCTGGGCGAGCACGGTGGCGGTGGTGGTACCGTCGCCGGCGGTGTCGTTGGTCTTCGAGGCCACTTCGCGCACCATCTGGGCGCCCATGTTCTCGAACTTGTCCTCGAGCTCGACTTCCTTGGCGACGGTGACGCCGTCCTTGGTGATGCGGGGAGCGCCGAACGACTTGTCGATCACGACGTTGCGGCCCTTGGGGCCCAGCGTCACCTTGACCGCGTTGGCGAGGATGTCGACGCCGCGCAGCATGCGCTCGCGCGCGTCGGCGGAGAAACGTACGTCTTTGGCTGCCATGTGGATTGTCCTTCGAATTGGGGGGAGTTCAGGCGACTTCGGTCAGCCGACCACGCCCATGATGTCCGACTCCTTCATGATGAGGAGTTCCTGGCCGTCGATCTTGACCTCGGTGCCCGACCACTTGCCGAACAGCACCTTGTCGCCCTTCTTCACATCGATGGGGACCAGCTTGCCGGCCTCGTCGCGCCCGCCGGGGCCCACGGAGACGACTTCGCCTTCCTGCGGCTTTTCCTTGGCGTTGTCGGGGATGATGATGCCGCCCTTCGTCTTCTCCTCGCCGTCGAGGCGACGGACGACGACGCGGTCGTGCAGGGGACGGAATTTCATGGAGTGTCTTCCCTCGAATGATACGCGCGGCGACCCGGGAGCGGGCCGTCGCTGGAGCGTCTGTTAGCACTCTCGCATGGCGAGTGCTTGACGCAGTGGGGAGATAGGTTCGACGCCATTGAGAGTCAAGGCGAGGACGGCTTTTTGGCCCCGGCAGCGAAAAACCCCGCCTAACGCCGGCCACCGCGTCCCGCCGTCCGGTTCTCCGTTGGCCCAAACCCCTTGCCAGAGGCCGCGGGCTCTGGCACTTCTGCGCGCATGGACGGAACCCCCCGGCGGGCGCTCGACGCGCGACTTATCCGCCCGGTGCGCTGAGCGCGCCGGGACCGAAGTCGTGACGTCCGCCCCGGCGGCCTCGCGCGCATCGAGCGCCCGGAGGCCGGCCGCGACCCGAAGCATCCGCCCGAGACCCGTTCCATGAACCCGCACGTCACGAAATACCGGCCCTATGCGCCGGTCGCGTTGCCCGATCGCCGCTGGCCGTCGGCCGTCATCTCAAAGCCGCCGACCTGGTGCTCGGTCGACCTGCGCGACGGCAACCAGGCGCTCGTCGAGCCGATGGGCGTCGAGCGCAAGAACCGCATGTTCGACCTGCTCGTGAAGCTCGGCTTCAAGGAGATCGAGGTCGCGTTTCCCTCCGCCTCGCAGACCGACTTCGACTTCGTGCGCTCGATCGTGGAGGGCGGCCGCGTACCCGACGGGGTGGCGATCCAGGTGCTCACCCAGTGCCGCGCCGAGTTGATCGACCGCACCTTCGAATCCGTGAAGGGCGCCAAGGAAGTCATCGTCCATTTCTACAACTCGACCTCGACCCTCCAGCGCGACGTCGTGTTCCGCGCCGACCGCAAGGGCATCGTCGACATCGCCGTGGCGGCCGCCCGGCAGGTGAAGGCGCTGGCGCAGGCCAATCCGGGGACGCGCTTCCGGTTCGAATATTCGCCGGAGAGCTTCACCGGCACCGAGCTCGAGTTCAGCCTCGAGATCTGCGAGGCCGTGAAGGAGATCATCCGGCCGACGCCGGGGAACAAGCTGATCCTCAACCTGCCGGCCACCGTGGAAATGGCCACGCCCAACGTCTACGCCGACCAGATCGAGTGGTTCTGCCGCAACGTGTCGGACCGCGGCAGCGTGACGATCTCGCTGCATCCCCACAACGACCGCGGCACCGCGGTGGCGGCCACCGAGCTCGGCCTGATGGCCGGCGCCGACCGCGTGGAAGGCACGTTGTTCGGCAACGGCGAGCGCACCGGCAACGTCGACGTGGTGACGCTGGCGCTCAACATGCACACGCAGGGCGTCGATCCGGGACTCGACGTCTCCGACGTCGACGCCATCAAGGACGTGGTCGAGCATTGCAACCAATTGCCAGTCCATCCGCGCCACCCTTACGTCGGCGAACTCGTCTACACGGCGTTCTCGGGCTCCCACCAGGACGCGATCAAGAAGGGCTTCGACGCGCTGGGCAAGCGCAACGACGGGCTGTTCCAGGTGCCCTACCTGCCCATCGACCCCAAGGACGTCGGCCGCACCTACGAGGCGGTGATCCGCATCAACAGCCAATCCGGCAAGGGCGGCATCGCCTACATCCTGCGGGCGGACCACGGGCTCGACCTGCCGCGCGCGCTCCAGGTGGAGTTCTCGAAGGTCGCGCAGGCGGTGATGGACCGCGACGGCAAGGAACTGACCAGCCGCGACGTCTGGGACCTGTTCGCGCGCACGTACAAGCTCGCCGACGCGCCCTATCGGCTCGAGAACTACCAGAACTTCCCCGACACGGACGGCGGCCGCACGCTGACCGCGACGCTTGTCGGACCCGACGGCGCGGCTTTCGAGATCGAAGGCCGCGGCAACGGGCCGATCGACGCCTTCGTCGACGCGCTGGCGAAGACCTTCGGCGTCGAGTTCTCGTTCCTCGATTACCACGAGCACGCGGTGGGCCGCGGCGCCGGCGCCACCGCCGCCTGCTACGTGCAATTGCAGGCGGCGGACGGCGACGTCGTCCACGGCGTGGGGATCGACAAAAGCATCGTGCAGGCCTCGCTCAAGGCGGCGTTGAGCGGCGTGCAACGGATCGCCGAGCATCTCGGCGCCAAGCTGGAGCGCGAGCGATGAGCGACGACTATCCCCACGCGACGGCGGCCGCCGCGCTCTGCCGTCTCGCGCCGGTCGTCCCGGTGATGGTCGTCTCGAGCGCGCAGGACGCCATCGCCCAGGCGCGCGCGCTGCTGGCGGGCGGCCTCAAGGCGCTCGAAGTGACGCTGCGCACGCCCTCCGCGCTCGACGGAATCCGCGCCATCCGCGACGCGCTGCCCGACGCCATGGTCGGCGCCGGCACGGTGACTCGACCCGCGCTGGTGGAGGCGGCCGTCGCCGCCGGCGCGCGCTTCCTCGTCACGCCCGGCGCGACCGACGAACTCGCGCGCGCCCTGCGCGACGCGCCGGTGCCGAGCTTGCCCGGCTGCGCCACCGCCTCCGAGGCGATGGCGCTGGCCGCGCGCGGCTTCCGCATGCTGAAGTTCTTCCCGGCCGAACCGGCCGGCGGCCCAAAATATCTCGCCGCGCTTGCGGGCCCGCTGGCTGACCTGACGTTCTGCCCGACCGGCGGCATCGACGCCGCCCGCGCGCCCGCCTGGCTGGCGCTGCCCAACGTGCCGTGCGTCGGCGGGTCGTGGATGCTGCCCAAGGACGCGCTGGCGGCGGGCGATTTCGCGCGGATCGAGCGGCTGGCGCGCGAAGCCGCCGCGCTGCGGGCGGGCTGAAGGCGCGGCGCACCGCCGCGTCGCCGCCCCTTGACCGCGCCCCGCGCCATGCCCTATGCGCCGCGGCGGGACACCGCCCCCCAACGGGCGGCGCCCATCTGAAAGGATGGATCATGGTCGACATGCCCGCCGCGCGGCCCCGTGACGCGCGTTTCTCATCCGGCCCGTGCGCCAAGCGCCCCGGCTGGACCCCCGAAGCCCTGAAGGACGCGGCGCTCGGCCGCTCGCACCGCGCCAAGCCCGGCAAGGCGAAGCTCAAGCTCGCCATCGACCTGACGCGCGACGTGCTCGGCGTTCCGGCGGATCATCGCATCGGCATCGTGCCCGCCTCCGACACCGGCGCGGTCGAGATGGCGCTGTGGTCGCTGCTCGGCCCGCGTCCCGTCGACGTGCTCGCCTGGGAAAGCTTCAGCCAGATGTGGGTGACCGACGTCCTCAAGGAGCTCAAGCTCAAGGACGCGCGCGCGATGACGGCGCCGTTCGGCGAATTGCCCGACCTTTCCGCCGTGAATTTCGACCATGACGTCGTGTTCGCCTGGAACGGCACCACGTCGGGCGTGCGCGTGCCCGACGCCGACTGGATCAAGGCCGACCGCGCGGGCCTGACGATCTGCGACGCGACCTCCGCCGCGTTCGCGCAGGACATGGATTTTTCCAAGCTCGACGTCGTCACCTTCTCCTGGCAGAAGGTGATGGGCGGCGAAGCCGCGCACGGGATCATCATCCTCTCGCCGCGCGCCGCCGAACGCCTCAAGACCTACGAGCCCGCGTGGCCGATGCCGAAGATTTTTCGCCTCGCCAAGGGCGGCAAGATCATCGAAGGAATATTCGAGGGCGAGACGATCAACACGCCCTCGATGCTGTGCGTCGAGGACTACATCGACGCGCTCAAGTGGGCCAAGGGCCTGGGCGGCGCCAAGGCGCTGATGGCCCGCGCCGATTCCAACGCCAAGGCGATCGCCGATTGGGTCGCCAAGTCGCCGTGGATCGATTTTCTCGCTGTGCGCCCGGAGACCCGATCGAACACCAGCGTGTGCCTGAAGATCGTCGATCCGGCGGTCACGGCGTCGAGCGCCGAGGCGCAGGCGGCCTTCGCCAAGGCGCTCGCCGCGCGGCTGGAGAAGGAAGGCGTCGCCTACGACATCGGCGCCTATCGCGACGCGCCTCCGGGCCTGCGCATCTGGTGCGGCGCGACGGTCGAGACCGCCGACGTGGTCGCGCTCTGCGACTGGCTCGACTGGGCCTTCGCGCAGGAAATGGCGGCGCTCGCCAAGGCGGCGTGAACCAGACGCGTGAAGCGGGCGGCGCGGCCGCCCCCGCGTTCATCGACGACGATCGCCGGCCTCGGGGCCGGCGCCCCTCCCCGTCCAACCGGATGATCCAGCCATGACCGCTCCCCGCGTCCTCATTTCCGACGCCCTGTCCCCCGCCGCGATCGCGATCTTCAAGGAGCGCGGCGTCGAGGTCGATTTCCGCCCCGAGCTCGGCAAGGACAAGGACAAGCTCGCCGAGATCATCGGCGATTACGACGGCCTCGCGATCCGCTCCGCCACCAAGGTGACGCCCAAGATCCTCGAACGGGCGACCCGCCTGAAGGTGATCGGCCGGGCGGGCATCGGGGTCGACAACGTCGACATCCCGGCCGCCACCGCCAAGGGCGTGATCGTGATGAACACGCCGTTCGGCAACTCGATCACCACCGCCGAGCACGCCATCGCGATGATGTTCGCGCTCGCCCGCCAAATCCCCGCCGCCGACGCCTCGACGCAGGCCGGCAAGTGGGAGAAGAACCGCTTCATGGGCGTCGAGCTCGGCGGCAAGACGCTGGGCGTGATCGGTTGCGGCAACATCGGCTCCATCGTCGCCGACCGCGTGATCGGCCTGAAGATGCGCGTCGTCGCCTACGACCCGTTCCTGTCCGAGGAGCGCGCCAAGCAGATCGGCGTCGAGAAGGTCGAGCTCGACGAGCTGCTCGCCCGCGCCGACGTCATCACGCTCCACGTGCCGATGACGGCGCAGACCAAGAACGTGCTGTCGGCCGACGCGATCGCCAAGACCAAGAAGGGCGTGCGGATCGTCAATTGCGCGCGCGGCGGACTGGTGGACGAGGCGGCGCTGCGCGCGGCGCTCGACTCGGGCCACGTCGCGGGGGCGGCCTTCGACGTGTTCGTCGAAGAGCCGGCTACCGCCAACCCGCTGTTCGGGCACCAGAACTTCGTGGCGACGCCGCATCTGGGCGCGGCCACCACCGAGGCGCAGGAGAACGTCGCGCTCCAGGTCGCCGAGCAGATGTCGGACTATCTCGTGCGCGGCGCGATCTCGAACGCCGTCAACTTCCCCTCGATCACCGCGGAGGAGGCGCCGCGGCTCAAGCCCTTCATCGCGCTCGCCGAGAAGCTCGGCAGCTTCGCGGGCCAGCTCACCGAGCACGGCCTGCGCAAGGTGACGATCGCCTACGAAGGCGCGGTCGCCAAGGAGAAGATCAAGGCGCTGACCTCTTCGGCGATCGCCGGCCTTCTGCGGCCGGCGCTGGCCGACGTCAACGTCGTGTCGGCGCCGTCGGTGGCGCGCGAGCGCGGCATCGTGGTCGAGGAGACGACGCGCGACGCTCACGGCGACTTCGATTCGCTGGTCACGCTCACCGTGACCACCGACCACCAGACGCGCTCGGTGTCGGGCACGGTGTTCGCCGACGGCAAGCCGCGCATCGTCGACATCAAGGACATCAGGGTGGACGCCGAATTCGCGCCCTCGATGCTCTACGTGACCAACGAGGACAAGCCCGGCTTCATCGGCCGCTTCGCCAGCCTGCTGGGCGACGCGGGCGTGAACATCGCGACCTTCGCGCTCGGGCGCGACGGACCGGGCGGTTCGGCCATCGCGCTGGTCGAGATCGACGGCCCGCCGCCGGCCGACACGCTGGAAAAGGTCGCGAAGCTGCCGGGCGTGAAGCAGGTGAAAGCGCTGCGCTTCTGAGGCTGGGTCAACGCACCTTCGACGCGGCGCCGGAACTCCGGCGGCGCGGCGCCAATCGGTCGTTTACGAATATCGGATAGCGTCCGGGAGCCCGGGTCCGCGCGGGCGCGGAGGGGCGCATGGAAATCGGCCGCATCGCCGACGTGTTCGACGAACCGGGCTCGCTCGCGCCCGAGGCGCCGGCGAAGCCTTTCAAGGTCGCGCCCACTTTCGTGATCGACCTCGCGGTTTCGGTCGCCTTCGTGGCCGCCGTGCTGCCCGCCATCGCGGCCTGCGCGCGCGCGGGCGCGCATGTGGGCTGGGTCGCCGCGGCGTTCTTCGCCGCGATCCTGGCCTGCTATCTCGCCAAGCCGCTGACGGTCTCCCATCTCGACCGGGCGGGCGGCGACGCCCGCGCCTACGTGAGATCGGGATCGCTGGTCGTCGACGGCCCCTACGCCTGGTCGCGCCATCCGACATACGCCATCGCGATGCTGCAATTCCTGCTGTGGTCGGCGCTGGCGCTGTGGTTGCAGGCGCACCTGCCGTTCCGTCCGACGCTGACGGGCGCGGCGATCCTGCTCCCGCCGGCGTTCTGGCTCGTCAACGAGCGGATCGTGATGCCCGCCGAAGAGGCCGCGCTGGCGCGCCTGCACGGCGAGGCCGCCTATGCCGCCTATGCGGCGCGCACGAACCGCTGGTTCGGGCGGCGGCAAGGCCTGGGTGTTTAGTTTCGGCCCTTGCCGCGTTCGGCGACGAAGATCCCCGCCACCACCAGCGCCAGCGCCAGCGCGCGCCAAGCCTCGAACGGCTCGCCGAGGATCGCCACCGCGAAGGCTGCGCCGAACGCCGGCACGAGGTTGACGTAGACGCCCGCGCGCGCCGGCCCCGCCAGCGCCACGCCGCGCATGAACATGACCTGCGAGGCGATCGACACGAACACCACCGTGAAGATCACGACGCCCCAGCCGGTGGCTCCCTGCGGCCACAGCCAATGTCCGCGCATCGCCTCGCCTGCGGCAAGCGGCGCGGCGGTGAAGGCGGCGGCCAATACGAGATAGTAGAAGTAGCCGAGCTGCGGCGCGGCGGGCCGCGACTTCAGGCCCACCGTATAGGCGGCGAAAAGGACGCAGGCGAGCAGCACCAGCAGGTCGCCGCCGTTGAAGCTCAGCGACAGCAGGCGGCGCGGATCGCCCGCGCAGGCGACCAGCCCGACGCCAGCCAGCGTCACCGCGACTCCCGCCGCCGTCGTCGCGGACACGCGCTCGCGATGCACGACCCGGTTCATCGCCAGCGCGAACACGGGAATCGCGCCTTGTATGATCGACAAGTTGACCGCCTCCGTCATCGAGGCGGCGACGTAGAACAGCGCGTTGAAGCCGGTGAAGCCGACCAGCCCGAGGCCCAGCGGCAGCCAGGGCCGCGCCCGCACGGCGGGCCATGCCTCGCGGATCTGCCCCGATATCAACGGCGCCAGCATGATCGCGGCGCCGATCCATCGCAGGAACGTCAGCGCCATCGGCGACACGGCGCCGACCGCCAGCCGGCTCACCGTGGAGTTCAATCCCCAGATCGCGGTGGTGGCGACCAGCAGGAACGTCGGCAGGTCCCAAAGCCGTCGCAAAACGGGGAACGCGGGCCGCGCCGCGGCCGGGCTGTCGTCGGTCATGTCCGGGATCCGGGACGCGTGTCGCGCCGTCGCGGCGGCAATAGACCTCCGGGGCGGGCCGCGCAATCGGGCGCGGTTGGACGACACGGGCTCCAATGGCCCCCTCCGTCTCGCTTCGCTCGCCACCTCCCCCGCTGCGCAGGGGAGGAGAAACCCGGCGTCGGTGCAAGGACGAAAACGCCGAAGTAAGGAAGTAAGGATGTAAGCACGACGTCGATGCCGGCTCTCCTCCCCCGTTTCACGGGGAGGGGGACCGCGCGGCACGCGCGGCGGGGGCGTCATTCGCCAAATTCCGCGCCCAGCCGTGGGATGGCACCGGCGCAAGCGCGCCCCTGCGCCGGCGGCGTCGCCAAGGCGGCGCGTTCGGGCTAAGCGAAACCGGCACGCGAGGATCCCGCGATGGAATTCGGCCTTTACACGTTCGTCGAAAGCGATCCGCCGTCGGGCGCGGGCGGCAATGTCGCCGGGGCCAAGGCGCTGGCAGACATGCTCGGCCACGCCGAACTCGCAGACCGGCTCGGCCTCGACGTATTCGCGCTGGGCGAACATCACCGGCCCGACTACGCGGTCTCCGCGCCCGCCGTCGCGCTGGCCGCCGTGGCCGCGCGCACGTCGCGCCTGCGCCTGTCGAGCGCCGTCACCGTGCTCAGCTCCGACGATCCCGTCCGCGCGTTCCAGCAATTCGCTACGCTCGACCTGCTCTCGAACGGACGCGCGGAGATCATGGCCGGACGCGGGTCGTTCATCGAATCCTTCCCGCTGTTCGGCCAGGACATCGACGATTACGACGGCCTGTTCGCCGAGAAGCTCGACCTGTTGCTGAAGATCCGCGCAGCCGAGCGCGTGACCTGGCAGGGCGAGCGCCGCCCGCCACTGCGCGACGCCGGCGTCTATCCCCGCCCCTTGCAGGAAATCCTCCCGGTGTGGATCGCGGTCGGCGGCACGCCGCAATCGGTTGTGCGCGCGGGGACGCTCGGCCTGCCCATGGCGCTCGCCATCATCGGAGGCGAGCCCGAGCGCTTCGCGCCGCTGGCCGCGCTGCACCGCGAGGCGGCGCGGCGCGCGGGACATGCGACGGCGCCGGCGTTCGGGCTGAACTGCCACGGCTTCGTCGCCGGGACGGACCAGGAGGCGGCCGACGCGTTCTTCCCCGGCTATGCCAAGACGATGTCGCGCATCGGCGCCGAGCGCGGCTGGCCGCCGACATCGCGGGCGCAATACGACGCGATGCGCGGGCCGCGCGGGTCGCTGTTCGTGGGAAGCCCCGCCACCGTGGCCGACAAGATCCTGCGCGCGCACGGCGCGTTCGGCCACGACCGGTTCCTGTTGCAGATGGCGCTTGGCCCGCAGGACCCCGAGAGCGTCGCGCGCTCGATCGAGCTCTATGCGGGCGAGGTCGTGCCGCGCGTGCGCGAGGGCCTGCGCAAGGCCGCCTGACGCCTCAGGCGAAGCGCGCCAGCGCCCATCGTTCGAGCGCGCTCGTCAGCGCGAAGATCGCAAGCCCGGCGCCGGCGAGCAGGCCGAGCGCCGCGAACAGCAACGGCACGTCGAGGTCGAGGCCCGCCTTCACCATCAGTTCGGCCAGCCCGGCGTCGGGGCCGCCCGAGCCCGCCGCGATCTCCGCCACCACCGCGCCCACCAGCGCCAGCCCGCCGCCGATCCTCAGCCCCGTGAGCGCGCGCGGCAGCGCGGCGCGCAGGCGCAGCAGCGCAAATTCGGCGCCGCCCGACGCGCCGTGGAAGCGGAACAGGTCGACCAGCGCGGGATCGACGTCCGACAACCCCGAGGCCGCATTGGCGAGCACCGGAAAGAATGCCACCGCGACGGCGCAGACCAATTCGGCCGGGCGCGGATCGAGCCACACCAGCAGCAGCGGGGCGACCGCGACCACCGGCGTCACCTGCACCGCCACCGCCAGCGGATAGAGCGCGCGCGCGGCGAATTTCCAGCGCGCGATCAGGGCCGCCAACGGCCAGGCGACGGCGACCGACAGCGCCATCGCCACGCCGGTGACGCGCAGCGTGGAGGCGAGCGCGCGGACGAGCGCCGGCGCGTCGCGCCACGCCGCCGCCGCGACGGCGCCGGGCGCGGGCAGCACCGCCGGCGGCGCCGCGCGGAGCGCGACCGCGAGCTCCCAGAGGGCGAGGATCGCGGCCAGCGCGACGAGCGGCGGGCCGAGCGTTTCGAGCGCGCGCCTCACGCGGCGCGCTCCGCGTCGGCGCGCAAGGCGTCGCGGATCGCGGCGCAGGCCGAGACGTAGGCCGCGCCTTCCTCGAAGCCCCGCTCGCGCGGCGATGCGCCGGAGATTTCGACTTCGGCGACCACGCGGCCGGGCCGCGGCGACAGCGCCAGCGCGCGCGAGGCGAGATAGGCCGCCTCATGGACGGAATGCGTGACGAACAGCAGCGTCGCGCCGGCGCGCGCGACCAGCGCCAGCAGGTCGTCGTTGAGCCGG
>JAGWKJ010000223.1 GCA_028865375.1 Hyphomicrobiales bacterium
CTGAGGACGACCCATCCATGAGCGAACCGTCCGCGCCCGCCGCCGGCGTCGATCGCCGGACCCTGCTGAAGTCCGCCGTCGGCCTCGCCACGACCGCAGTGGCGCCGGGCGTCGCGCTCTACGCCTTCGAGGCCGCCGCCAAGGCGCCCGGAGACCCCGTCAGCGCCAAGGTGCGCTGGGGAATGCTGATCGATTCCAACAAGTGCGACGCGGGCTGCGACCATTGCGTCACCGCGTGCAAGACCGAGAACGGCTGGGGTTCGACGGGCCGGCCGGAGACCGACGCGCAATGGATCCGCACGGTGTCGCTGCGCGACATGGCGACCGGCGTCGTCAAGTCGGCGCCGGTGATGTGCCAGCACTGCGCCGAACCGCCGTGCGTCGACGTCTGCCCGACCGGCGCCTCGTTCAAGCGAGCCGACGGCATCGTGCTCGTCAACAAGCACATCTGCATCGGCTGCCGCTATTGCATGATGGCCTGCCCCTACAAGGCGCGCTCGTTCGTGCACGAGCCCGTCGAGGACCAGAAAGTCCAGGCGCCGCGCGGCCAGGGCACGGTGGAATCCTGCACGTTCTGCGTCGATCGCGTCGACGCCGGCAAGATCCCCGCCTGCGTCGAGGCCTGCTCGTCCAAGGCCGGCGGGGCGATGACCTTCGGCGACCTCAACGATCCGCAGAGCGACGTATCCAAGGCGCTGGCGCAGGCGGCCTCGACGCAAATCCGTGCGGACCTCGGACTCGACGCCGGCGTCCGCTACCGCAACCTCTGACGACGCGCGCCGGGAAGGCAACATGGCCACGATCAAGTTCCAGACGCTCGACCGGCCGAAGTCGCCGTTCACAGCCTTCGTGCTGGTGAACGCGGTCGCGCTCGTCGCGGGCCTCGCCGCGGCGCTCTACATGGAGAGCCGGGGCCACGTCGTCACGGGCATGACCAACCAGGTCGTCTGGGGCCTGCCGCACGTGTTCGCGGTGTTCCTGATCGTGTCGGCGTCGGGCGCGCTCAACCTCGCCTCGATCTCGTCGGTGTTCGGCCGCGAGGCGTACAAGCCCTACGCGCGGCTCTCCGCCGTACTGGCGATCGCCCTGCTCGCCGGAGGCCTCGCCGTGCTGGTGCTCGACCTCGGCCGCGCCGACCGATTGGCAGTGGCCATGACGACCTACAATTTCCGTTCGATCTTCGCGTGGAACGTCTACCTCTACACCGGTTTCATGGCGGTCGTCGGCGCCTACCTGTTCGCGATGACGGACCGCGGCGTCTCCAAGGACGCGAGGGTCGTCAGGGCGCTGGGCACGCTGGCCTTCGTCTGGCGCCTCGTGCTGACGACCGGCACCGGGTCTATCTTCGGCTTCCTCGTCGCGCGCGAGGCCTATCACGGGCCGATGATGGCGCCGCTGTTCGTCGCCGCGTCGCTCTACTACGGCCTCGCGTTCGCGACGCTGGTGCTCGCGCTGATGGGAGCCGCGGCCGGCGCCGAGCTCGTGCCCGACGAGATGGCCGGCAAGTTCCGCGGGTTGCTGACGATCTTCGCCCTCGCGACCGCGTATTTCGTCGCCGCGCATTTCCTGACCAAGCTCTATGCCACGGCCGACCGGCCGATGGTGATGTTCCTCTTGCGCGACGGCGGCCCCTATCCGCTCGCCTTCTGGGGCGGCGAGATCCTGCTGGGAACGGTCGGGCCGCTGCTGATCCTGTGGCGCGCCGGCGGGCGCGCGGCGGACCTGCGCAAGCTCGCGGCCGCCTCCGCGCTGGTCCTGTTCGGCGGCCTGTGCCAGATGTACGTCTTCATCGTCGGCGGACAGGCATGGCCGTTGGACCTCTTTCCCGGCTACCGGGTCTCGAGCTCGTTCTACGACGGCGCGATCAACGCCTATTCACCTTCGCTGCCCGAAGCGCTGCTGGGGATCGGCGGCGTGGCGCTGGCGATGCTGATCGTGGCGCTGGCGGTCCGCACGCTGCCCTTCCTGCCCAAGACGGGCGCGGCGCGCGACGCCGCGGGAGCGTGACATGAACGACGCTCCGCACCCATTCGCGCGCTTCGTCGCGACGCTCGGCCGCGGCAAGACGCTGACGCGGTCGCTCACGATCGCGGAGGCAGAGGAGGCGATGGCGATGATCCTGGCGGGCGACGCGCGCCCCGAGCAGGTCGGCGCGTTCCTCATGCTGCTGCGAATGAAGGAAGAGGCCCCCGAGGAGATCGCCGGCTTCATCCGCGCCGCGCGCGCGACCTTCCACCTGCCCGCGGGCGCGCCGAGGGTCGATCTCGACTGGCCCTCCTACGCCGGCAAGAAACGTCAATTGCCGTGGCACCTGCTCGCCGCGATCCTGCTCGCGCGGGACGGCCGCCGCGTGTTCATGCACGGCCTCGACGGGCACACGAAGGGGAGGCTCTATTCCGGCGAGGCGCTGGAAGCGCTTGGCTTCCGCGTCGCGCGTGGCTTCGACGAGGCGGCGGCCCAGCTCGTGGGCGGCAATTTCGCGTACATGCAACTCCACGCGTTCGCGCCGCGGATGGCCGAGCTGATGCTGCTGAAGCCGGTGCTCGGTCTGCGCTCGGCGGTCAACACGCTGGTGCGCGGGCTCAACCCGTTCGGCGCCGCCGCTTCGATGCAGTCGGTGTTCCATCCCGCCTATGTGGCGACGCACCGCGACGCCTCGCTGCTGCTCGGCGAACCGCGCGTCACCGTGTTCCGCGGCGACGGCGGCGAGAACGAACGGCGCCCGAACAAGCCCTGCGAAACCGTCTCCGTCGTCGCCGGCGCCGTCTCGGAGACGCGCTGGCCGCCCACGATCGACCCCCGACAGTCTCCCGACGAGGACATGGACGTCCGCCGCCTCGCCGCCGTATGGCGAGGCGCCGCGGTCGATCCTTTCGGCGAGGCGACCGTGATCGCCACCGTCGCCGTGGCGCTGCACGCGATGGGCGCCGAACCCGACGTCCCACAAGCCGAAGCGCGCGCGCGCGCGCTGTGGGCCGACAGGGACCGGGCGCACTTGGCCGAAGTGGCGTGACGCGATGGCCCGCCTGTTCATCTCCGCGGTCGGCAAGTCGTCCGGCAAGACGACGCTGACGATCGGCCTCGCGGCCGCCTTCGCGCGGCGCGGGCTCGACGTGCGCTGCTTCAAGAAGGGTCCGGACTACATCGACCCGATGTGGCACGCCGCCGCCAGCGGCCGGGCCTGCTTCAACCTCGACTTCAACGCGCAGACGCGCGACGAGATCCTCGCGACCTTCGGCCGCGGCGCCGCCGGCGGCGACATCTCTCTGATCGAGGGCAACAAGGGCCTGCACGACGGCGTCGACGAGGAAGGCGCCGATTCGAGCGCCGCGCTCGCCAAGCTGTTGCGCGCGCCCGTCCTGCTGGTGATCGACGCCGAGGGCATGGCGCGCGGCGTCGCCCCGCTCGCGCTCGGCTATTCCGCGTTCGACCGCGACGTCACGATCGCCGGGATCGCGCTCAACAAGGTCGGCACGCCGCGCCAGGAGGGCAAGCTGCGCCGCGCGCTGGAGCGCTACACGGACCTGCCCGTGCTCGGCGCGATCGCGCGCGACGAGGCGCTCGACCTCGAGGAGCGCCACCTCGGCTTGGCGACGCCGGCGGAGACCGCGCATCGCGACGCGCGCATCGACGCGATGGCCGAAGTCGTCCTGCACAACCTCGACCTCGACCGCGTCCTGGCGATCGCGCGCGAGGCGCCGGCGCTCGCCGAGCCCGCGGCGTGCGCTCCCGCGCCGGTCGCGCGGGACGTCACGGTGGCGATCGCGCGCGACGCCGCGTTCGGGTTCTATTACGTCGACGACCTCGAGGCGCTGGAGCGCGCCGGCGCTCGCCTCGTCTTCTTCGACGCGCTGCGCGACGCGCGCCTGCCTCCCGCCGACGCGCTGTTCGTGGGCGGCGGCTTTCCCGAGACGCACGCCGAGGCGCTCTCCGCCAACGCCGCGCTGCGCCGGGACGTGGCGGCCGCCTTGGCGGGCGGAATGCCGGCCTACGCCGAATGCGGCGGGCTGATGTATCTCGCCCGCTCGATCGAATGGCGCGGCCGGCGCCACCCGATGGTCGGCGCCGTGCCGGCCGACGTCGTCATGGGCGCCCGGCCGCAGGGGCGCGGCCTCGTCGCGCTCGAGGCGACGGCAGACGCGCCCTGGCCTCCGGCGTCCGACCCACGGGGCCGCGCGCGCGTTCCGGCGCACGAGTTCCATTACGCGCGGATGGAGAACGTCGCTCCGGGATCGCGCTTCG
>JAGWKJ010000224.1 GCA_028865375.1 Hyphomicrobiales bacterium
CGATCGGCGTGGAGGCCTATTCGCACGCGCCGGGCGCGGCGTCGGCCGCGTCCTCGGCGCCGGCCGCGTCGCGCGCGCGCGCGGCATTCTTGCGTCCTCTCGCGCCGATCGCGGCGACCGCGGCCGCGCTCGCCTTCGTCATGCTCGCGCTCGGCCAACGGCCGCTGGTCGCCGCGCTCGTGCCGGCGGCCGCCAAGGTCTATGCGGCCATCGGCCTGCCCGTCGCCGCGCCGGCGCTGTCCATCGTCGACGTCCACGGGCGCCTCGTCGACGGCGCCGACGGCCGCCCGACGCTGGCGGTGACCGGCCGCATCGTCAATTCCGGGACGCGCGCGAGCCCCGCGCCGAAGGTCGCCGTCAAGGTGCTGGGCGCCGGCGGCGAACCGCTCTATGCGTGGGACGCGACAGCCTCCGCGCGCGAAGTCGCGGCCGGCGGCGACGCGGATTTCCGCGTCTCGCTCGCCGTCCCGCCCGCCGGCGCGAGCTCGGTCGCGGTGACGATCGCCGACGCGGGGACGAGATGAGCGGGGACGCGGGACGCCGGATCGAGCAATTGTTCGGCGAGAAGGAGATCGCGGCGCGCGTCGACGCGCTGGCGCGCGAGATCGCGGCCGGCGAGCCGCGCGACCTGTTGGTGGTGGCGGTGCTGCGCGGCGCCTTCATGTTCGCCGCCGACCTGATCCGGGCGCTCCATCGCGCCGGCCTCGCGCCCCACGTCGAATTCATGCACCTGTCGAGCTATCTTTCCGGCACGACGTCGAGCGGCGCGGTCGCGATCCTCAAGGACGTCGATTCCGACGTGCGCGGCCGCGACGTGCTGATCGTCGACGACATCCTGGAATCTGGCCGCACGCTCGCCTTCGCCAAGGACCTGCTGGTCGCCCGCGGAGCCCGGCGCGCCATGGTCTGCGTCATGCTCGAAAAGGCGGGCAAGCGCGCGGTGTCGATCGAAGCCGACTACGTCGGCTTTCCCTGCCCCGATCATTTCGTCGTCGGCTACGGCATGGACGTCGCGCACGGCTGGCGCGAACTGCCCTTCATAGGGCGCGTCGCAATGGATGGCGCGTGAGGCCGGCGCGACCCAGCGCATAGCGCGCCTCGACCGCGTAAGGCCCCCCGCCCACCGAATCGCGCGACGACAGCAGCGCGAAATCGCCCGCCTCGAACCGCAGCGGCTTGGCGAACCAGCGGGCGCCGAGATAGTCCGCCACCGCCTCGTGCGAGGCGCCGCGCAGGCGCGCGAGCGTGACGTGGGGAACGTATTTGCGCGGCTCCGGCGGCGAACCGGCGCGCCGCGCGGCGCGCTCGTGTTCGGCCTGCAACGCGGCGAGCGCGGGATCGGCCCGCACGCGGGCGACGATGGCGCGCGGCCGGTCGCCGCCGAAGCAATCGAGCCCGTCGATCGAGAGCGCGAGCGGTTCGCGCTCGATCTGCCCGAGTTCGACCCCGAAGTTGCGGGCGAACTGGCGGTCCACGTCGCCCACGAAACGCAGCGTGACGTGGTAGTTCTCCGCGTCGATCCAGCGCGCGCCGAACAGGCCGCCGCGCAACGCGGCGAGCTCGCGGGCGATCGGGGGCGGCACCATCAGCGCCGTGAACAACCGCGGCATCGTCGCCTCCCTGGCGCGATCCGGCCGGCAAGTCCGACCGAATCGAAACTCACGGGGAAAGCTTAGCCCAAGCCGCGCGCTTGGCCACCCGTCGCCGACGCCCGAACGAAGAAGGCCCGCGCGAGGCGGGCCTTCCCTGTCGCCGCGCCCGCGGGGGCGCGATGCGGACGCGACGATCACTGGCAAATCATGCGGCGGCCGACGTAATTGCCCCATTGGTCGTAGACGCCCTGGTAGTAGCACCCGCCTTCGTAGACGGGCTGCCGTCCGGCGATCATCGAGCCCCGCGCGAGGCCGCCGACGAGGCCCACCGCACCCCAGCCCCACGGGCCGAAATGGGGATGGGCAGAGGCCGGCGCCGGGGCGAGCGCGCCGGCAAGCGTGATCGCCGCGATGGCGGCGGCGATGGTCTTCTTGGTCCGGGTCATGGTCTTTCTCCTTGGAGGCTCGGGCGAGGATTTCGCCCCAGGGATTTCGTCGCCGGGTCCGATCCGGCGATGAAATAACCCTATGGCGCGCAGGGATCGGCCGCGGTGCGCCGACGCACGCGCCACGGCGGCCGGGGACGCCGATATTGACTTCGGGGCGTAAAATCGGAATGTCCTCCCGCGAACCGGCCCGGCCGGGAGATCGCACGATCGTCCGCGACCCTCGGCGCCCCAAGCCGCGGCCGGACCGACAAGGAGAACGCTCATTCGCCGTCCGATGAGAGCCCCGCCGACCCCCGAGAAGAACGGGCCCCGCATCAACCAGCAGATCCGCATCCCCGAAGTGCAGCTGATCGACGACGCCGGCCAGAACCGCGGCGCCGTCCCGATCGCCGACGCGCTCCGCATCGCGGACGAGGCCGGCCTCGATCTCGTCGAGATCGTCCCCAACGCCAAGCCGCCGGTATGCAAGATCCTCGATTACGGCAAGTTCCGCTTTCTCGAGCAGAAGAAGGCCGCCGAGGCGCGCAAGAACCAGACGGTCGTCGAGCTGAAGGAAATCAAGCTCCGGCCGGGCATCGACGACCATGATTACGAGGTCAAGATGCGGGCCGCCCGCCGCTTCTTCGACGAAGGCGACAAGGTCAAGGTGACCCTGCGTTTCCGCGGCCGCGAGCTCGCCCATCAGGACCTCGGCTACAAGCTGCTGTTCCGCGTGCGGCAGGAATTCGCGGCCCTCGCCAAGGTCGAATCCGAGCCGCTGATGGAAGGCCGTCAGATGGTGATGGTGATGGCGCCGAAATAACGGATCGGCCGGGCCCGCGCCGCGCGCCGCCCGGCCATGCTCGCCCCGCGCCTTGCGCGGGTCGGTCGTCGGGCGTATGGCGACCTCGATTCAACGAAAGCGGGTCCGCCATGAGCGCCGTCGGCGACGCAACGTCCGTTCCTTCCTCGACGAAATCGCCCGCTAGCATGCAGGCGAAGACGGCGGTGGCGACGGGCGGCACGGCGCTGGGAATTCTCGCGGCGATCAGCCTGTCGCACGGGATCAACGACCTGCTGCAAGCGGTGTCACCGGCGCTCTACCCGGTGTTCAAGTCGGATTTCGGCCTCAGCTTCGCGCAGGTCGGGATCATCACGCTCTGTTTCCAGCTCACTGCTTCCATCCTCCAGCCCATCGTGGGCGCGGTCACCGACCGCAAGCCGATGCCTTTCTCGCTGCCCGTCGGCATGGCGCTGACTTTGTGCGGCATCACGCTGCTGTCGATGGCGTGGTCCTATCCGGTCATCCTTGCGGCCGCCGCGATGATCGGCACCGGTTCGGCGATCTTCCATCCCGAGAGTTCGCGCATCGCGCGGATGGCGTCGGGCGGGCGCCACGGCTTCGCGCAATCGCTGTTCCAGGTCGGCGGCAACGTCGGCACGTCGCTGGGTCCGCTGGCGGCGGCCTACCTGATCCTCCCCAACGGACAGCGTTCGATCGCTTGGTTCGGCCTCGTCGCGCTCGCCGGCGTGGCGATCCTGGCCAACGTCGGCCTTTGGGCGCGCAGGACGCGGCGCGCGCAAGCGGCCAAGGCGGCCGCGACGCCGCCGGCCTCGCCGGTGCCCCGTGACGTCGCGATCCGGTCGATCGCGCTGCTGGGGGTGCTCGTGTTCTCGAAGTTCCTCTACACGGCGAGCATGTCGAACTATTACACGTTCTACCTGATCGACACGTTCCACGTCGACGTGCGCACGGCGCAGCTGTGCCTGTTCGCCTATCTGGCGGCGTTCGCCGCGGGCACGTTCGCCGGCGGCCCCATCGGCGACCGCTACGGTCGCAAGTTCGTGATCTGGTTCTCGATCCTTGGCGCCCTGCCCTTCACGCTGCTGATGCCCCACGTCGGCTTCTGGGCCACGGTGGGGCTGAGCCTCGTGATCGGCTTCGTGCTCGCCTCGGCCTTCTCCTCGATCGTGGTGTTCGCGATGGAGCTGGCGCCGGCCCATGTCGGGACCATCGCGGGCATGTTCTTCGGATTCGCCTTCGGCATGGGCGGCATCGGCGCCGCGTCGCTGGGTTGGCTGGCCGACCGCACGAGCATCGGCTTCGTCTATCTCGTGTGCTCGTTCCTGCCCGCCATCGGCCTGCTGACGTGGTTCCTGCCGACGCTGCCGCGCAAGTCGCCGATCGCCGTGGACGCGGCCGCGAGCGCGGC
>JAGWKJ010000225.1 GCA_028865375.1 Hyphomicrobiales bacterium
CTCGCCCACGGCGGCGGCGGCAAGGCGATGCGCGACCTCGTGGAGGACGTTTTCGTCGCCGAGTTCCGCACCGAGGCGACCGGCGACATGGAAGACCAGGCGCGCCTCCAATCGGACGCGCTGCGCGAGCCGGGCGCGCGGCTCGCCTTCACCGCCGATTCCTTCGTCGTCGATCCGCTCGAGTTCCCCGGCGGCGACATCGGGACGCTGGCGATCCACGGAACGGTCAACGACCTCGCGGTGGGCGGCGCGCGGCCGCTCTGGCTTTCGGCGGCCTTCATCATCGAGGAGGGCGTCGAGACGGCCCTGCTGCGCCGGGTCGCGCGCTCGATGCGCTCGGCCGCCGACGAAGCCGGCGTGGCCATCGTCACCGGCGACACCAAGGTCGTGGGGCGTGGCTCGGCCGACAAGCTCTTCGTCTCGACGTCGGGCGTCGGGATCATCCCGCCCGGCCGCGACCTCGCGGCGCGGCGCATCCGGCCCGGCGACGTGGCGATCGTCAACGGCGTGCTCGGCGACCACGGCGCGACGATCCTCGCCGCGCGCGGCGACCTCGCGCTCGACTCCGACGTCCGGTCCGACACGCGACCGCTGAACGGCCTGATGGAGGCGACGCTCGCCGCCGCGCCCGGCGTGCGCGCCGCGCGCGACGCGACGCGCGGCGGGCTGGCCTCCGCGCTCAACGAGATGGCCGCGGCGGCCGGCGTCGGCGTCGAGATCGACGAGGCGGCGATCCCGATGCGGCCCGAGGTCAGGGGCGTCTGCGAGATCCTAGGCCTCGACCCGCTCTATCTCGCCAACGAAGGCGCGCTGGTGCTGTTCGTCCCCGCCGACCAGGCCGACGCCGCGCTCGCCGCGATGCGTGCCGACGCCGCGGGACGCGAGGCGACGGCGATCGGCCGCGCGGTCGCGGGGCATCCCGGCGTGGTGACCATGATGACCGCGCTCGGCGGCTCGCGCATCGTCGACATGCTGGTCGGCGAGCAATTGCCGCGGATATGCTGAGGTCGCCATGCACGAGCTCGGTCTCGCTCGAAACATCGTCGCCATCGTCTCCGAGAGCGCGGAGGGACGCGCGGTCGCGCGCGTGAGGCTGGCGGTCGGGCCGCGGGCCTGCGTCGAGCGGCGCTCGCTTTCCTATTGCTTCGGCATCGCCTCGGCCGGCACGCCGCTTGATGGCGCGACGCTCGAATATCTCGATGCGCCGGACGACACGCTGCTGATCCGCGACTTCGAACGCGAGGGAGGTTGAGCCATGTGCGGAATCTGCGGTTGCGCCGACGGCGGCGGCGTCAGACTGGTCGATCCCGCGACGGGGGCGGAAACCGAGTTGGTTCGCGCGCATGCCCACGGGCACGGCCACGGTCACTCGCATCACGATCACGGTCACGACCATGGCCATGGCCATGGCCATGACCATGCCGATCACTCCCACGGCCCGGGCGAGACCGTCGTCCTCGAGCGCCGCATCTTGGCCGACAACGACCGCGAGGCGGCGCGCAACCGCGGTTGGTTCGAGGGCCGACGCATCGTGGCGCTCAATCTCATGTCGTCGCCCGGTTCGGGCAAGACGACGCTGATCGTGCGCACCTTGCGCGACCTCGGCGGCGGGGCGGGCGTCTTCGTCGTCGAGGGCGACCAGATGACGACCCACGACGCCGACCGCGTGCGCAAGGCCGGCGCGACGGCGATACAGGTCAACACGGGCGCGGGCTGCCACCTCGAGGCCGACATGGTGGCGCAGGCCGTCCGCGCGCTCGACCCGCCGGCGGGTTCATTGCTGTTCGTGGAGAACGTCGGCAACCTCGTGTGCCCGGCGATGTTCGACCTCGGGGAACGGGCGAAGGTCGTCGTGATCTCGACGACGGAGGGCGAGGACAAGCCGCTCAAATACCCGCACATGTTCCGCGCCGCCGACGTCGTGGTGCTCAACAAGCTCGACCTCGCGCCGCACGTCGGGTTCGACGACGCCGAGTTGCGCGCCAACGTTACGACGATCAATCCCCGCGCGCGCTTGATCGCCCTTTCGGCGCGCACCGGCGATGGCATGGGCGAGTGGATCGGCTTCCTGCGCAGCGAGCTGGCGAAAGCGTGAGGCGGGTCGCGCCGCGGCGCGGGCGGCCGGCGAGGGGGAGCGGATGAAGGAACCGACGGCGCCGCGCGCGGAAGCGAAGCGACTGCGTGCGCGCGTCGCGCTCGTCGCGGCCGCGCTCGTCGCGGCGAACGCCGCGGCTTGGATCTGGGCGGCCGTGAGCTTCCGCGGCCTGCCCCTGCTGCTGGGCACGGCGTCGCTCGCCTATGTGTTCGGCCTCCGGCACGCCGTGGATCCCGACCATATCGCCGCCATCGACAACGTGACGCGAAAGCTCCTGCAGGACGGCCGGCGCCAAGTCGGCGTCGGGCTGTATTTCTCGCTCGGGCATTCGACCGTGGTCGTCGCGCTGTCGGCCGCCATCGCGTTCGCCGCGACCGGCCTGGAAGGCCGGTTCGCGTGGGTGAAGGAGACCGGCGCCGTGATCGGGACCGCCGTGTCGGCCTCGTTCCTGTTCATGATCGCGGCAGCCAACGTGCCCGCATTCGTCGAGACGCTGCGCGCTTGGCGCCGCGCGCGGGCCGGCGGCGGCGAAACGGCGGACGGTCGCAGCGACGCACCCGTCGCCGGCGGACCGATCACGCGCCTGTGCCGGCGCGCGTTCTCGCTGATCGGCACGAGCTGGCACATGTATCCGCTCGGCTTCCTGTTCGGGCTTGGCTTCGACACCGCCACCGAGGTCGGCCTGCTCGGCATGTCGGCGTCGCAGGCGTCGCAAGGCCTGCCTATCTGGTCGATCATGGTGTTCCCGGCGCTGTTCACGGCGGGCATGTCGCTCGTCGACACGGCGGACGGCGTGCTGATGCTGGGCGCCTACGACTGGGCGCTCGCGCGGCCGGGGCGGCGCCTGACCTACAATCTCGCGGTGACCGGCTTCTCGGTGTTCGTCGCGGTCGGGATCGGCGCCGTCGAGGTGCTCGGGCTCGTCCGCGACCGCCTGCACGCGGTCGGCGGCGGCCTGTGGCGCGCGGTGGCGGCGCTGGACGGACATTCCTTCGCCGTCGGCTCGCTCGTCGTCACGCTGTTCGCGGCGGCGTGGCTCGCCTCGTTCCTGTCCGTCCGCGCGCAGGATTGAGGGCCGGGTCGCTGGGGCCTGTCGTAGGCCTCAGCGAACAGGCCCAGAAACGCGTCCGTCATGCCGCGTTCCGACTCGCCCGCCTTGGCCTTTCAGGTGGCTACGTAAAGTTCCCGCAGCCTTGCCTTTCGCGAACCGAGGAAGACGCCGCCGCCGGCCGCTTCCTCGACCTTGGCCGGATCGAGTTCGCCCAGCATCGCGAGCATGGCGGATTGCATGGCCGAAAACACCTTGAGCTGGTGCGTCTTCACGTCGTCGAAGCTCGGCCCGAAGACGCGCCTCGCGTCGAGATAGCTCGAACCGCGCGGGCCGAACATGATGCGCAGCGCGTCGTCGACGTGCGGCGTGAACCGCAGCGGATTGTTGTCGGCCGCCTCGTGGTCCAAAACCATCCGCACCGCCCGCTCGCACACTCCGGGCGAAAACTTGTTCGTCATGGCCCCTCCCTCTCAAGAGTTGGGGCCTCCGGCAAACCTGGGGCGGTTCAGTGCATGGCGCCGACCTCGTCGTTCGGCGCTGCGCGCCTCAATGGCGCTCCGCATTGGCGAGGCCGGGCGACGACCCGTCCCGGGCCATGTATCGACGCCAGCCGCCGTAACCGGTGATGTCCGTCGCCCCTTCGAGGCCCGCCGCCTCGACGAGGAAGCCCTTCGCGGACGCGCCGTCGTCGAGCAGCACCGTCCCGATGCACAGGGGCGGCGGCACCGCCGCCACGACCCGGCCGAACGCCGCGCTCGAGAGGCGCCACACCTCGTCGTCGATGGCCCGCTCGCCGGTCGCGTCGCGCCAGAGGCCGGGACGCGCCGGCGGCGGCCCTGCGAGCGCGCTCAGGCGATAGCCGGGCGTCGTGCGCGCCGCGCGAACGAAACGGGCTCCGAGCCGGCGCAGGTCGCCGTTGAGCGGCATTCCGGACAGGTGCGCGCCCACGACGACGAGATCCACGGGTTCGTCGTCCGTCGATGGACCCGCGTCCGACGAGACCGACGATGCGCGCGGGCGCGGCGGCGCCGGCCAGCCGGTGGCGCCGAGCGTTCCGCCGCCGACGGCGTGGAG
>JAGWKJ010000226.1 GCA_028865375.1 Hyphomicrobiales bacterium
ATGGCGGCCTGCGCGGCGTCGGTCGGGGGCGCGGCGAACGGCATCGCCGAGGCAAGCCGCTCGCGCCACGAATCGCCGGCGACGAACAGGCCGAGCGCCAGCGCGATCACGGCCGCCGCGCGCAGCGCGAACGGATCGCGCTTGGCGAGCCCGGGCGCGGGCGCCGCGACCGTCAGCGTGGCGGCCTGCGCGGCCAACCGCTTGCGATGCGCGTCCCACAGCGCGCGCGCGAGCGGATCGTCGGGATTGGCGAGGTCGTCGTCCAATGCGACGGCGGTTCCGTGGGTCGAGCCCGAATCGCGGTCGATCCGCGCCAGCGCCTCGGCGCGGCCGGGCGCGCGCAGTCGCAGCAGCGGCCGCAGCGCGAAAGCCATCGCCGCGAGACAGGCGAGCGCCGCCGCCGGACGCGCCGCGCCGCCGGCGAGGTCGAACGCGCCGAGCAGCGCCAGCGCGACGAAGGCGGCGAGGATCGCGAGCGCGAAGGCGAGCGGTGGCCACGCGCGCTCCCAACCGAGCGCCAGCCGGGCGCGCGAGGCGAGGCGCTCGACGCGCCCCCGCGCGCCGGCCTGCCCGTCTTCTTGGACGCTGCGCGCCGGATCGTCCGCCATGGCGCATATTAGCGCCGAAAGCGGCGAAAGTGGAGCGCGGGATCGGCCGTTCCCTCCCGCCCCCGCGCTTGCGCGAGGGCGACGCCGCCTCAGAACGCCATCCAAGCGTAGACGAGCACCGTGTCCTTGCCCGAGGCGTCGTGCTGGCCGCCGAGACCCGACCCGTCGAAGTTCGACGTGCCGCCGTAGACGTGCAGGTATTTGGTGTATTGCACGCCGAGGCGGGCGTTCCAGGTCGAATAGGGCCATGGCGCGCCCTTGCTGAACGGGATGTAGGACGCGTCGAAGACGAGGCCGTCGCCGTTGGGGCTGCACGTGGCGCTGTTGGCTCCGTAGAGCAGGCAGTCGCGCGAACCTGCGACGTTGAAATAGCCGGCGCCCAACGCATAGGTGTGGTCCCACACGAACGTCGCGTTGGCCTTGAAGCTGTTCAGCGTGTCGCTCAAGTTCGTCGAATTGCCGGCGCCGAAGGCCGCGTTGAGCCGCTGGCGTTCGACGATGTCGGTCACCTTCGCGGTGACGCTGAACTTCCGGCCGTCGTACTGGTATTGCGTGTCGAAGCCGAGGTCGAGGTAGTCGTTGGTCGGTCCGGTCGGCAGGCCCAGCGGTTCGTTGCCGTCCTCTCGCGCGTACATGCCGAACGTGCCGATCATCAGGTAATGGTCGCCCCAATGCGGTTCGAGCGCGATGCGCCAATAAGGAGCGACGCCGTCGATCACGAACGGCGGCGGCGGCTTTTCGCCGAACGCCTTCAACGCGTCCGACGGCATGGTGCGATACGCCGACAGTTCCGCGTAGAGCATGTCGTTCCAGAACGCGTAGGCGCCGACGCCGGCGCTGTTCTGCCCGAAGCCGCCCTCGATCTGCGTCAGCGGCGAGCCGAACATGGTGCCGACGCCGGACGCAATCTGCGGCCAGGAAAAGGCCGGCGTGGTGTTCCAGACGTCCTGCACCGTCGGCGTGTTGTTGATCGAGACGCCGTAGATCAGGTCCTTGTCGAACAGCTTGCCCTGGTCGGCGTAGCGGATTTCGGACGCGTCGAGCGCGACCGAGCCGGTGATCGGGTTGTCGGTCGCCTGGATGAAGGCGCCGACGTGCCAGCCGAGATAGCCGGCGAGGAAGCCGGTCGCCTGCTGGACGACCAGATTGTCGTTGGTGCGCAGGCCCGAAGGCTGCGCGCCCGGATCGAAGGGGGCCGCCGAATGCGTGAAGGTCGGCATCACCATCGCGGCGACGGGGATCTGCGGGTTCGATCCGTTGGTGAAGGAATAGCCGCCGAGCTTGAAGCGACGGCCGTATGGCGTGAGCTCGGGGAACGCGGTGTGGCAGGCGGCGCAGGGCTGCCCCGTCTGGCGCGCGAAACTCGGCACGGCCCGGGCGCCCGGCACGCCTGACACGAGGATCGCGACGGGCGCCGCCACCACCGCCGCCGCCAATGCCGCGAAGGCGAGCCGGCCTGGCTTCAACGGTCCCGAAACGGGCGTTTCGGATCTCGGCGTCTCGTGCATGGCGTCCCCCGTCGGTTCGCGGCTTCCCGTCGGCGCATCGAAGGCGGCCGACGGCGGGGCGCGCTGGAAAGGGCGCGCCGCCCGGTCGCGTCAGGCTTTCTTCACCCAAAGCGTGCACCAGCCGTTCGGCGAGATCGCGCCGCTGACGATCTTGCAGGCGCCGGGCGCCATGAAGAGATTGCAGTTCGCGCATTTCTCGTCGTCGTCGGGCGTCGGCCGGTAGCGCGCGGCGGCCTGTGACAGTTGGCCCGCCTTGGCGCCGCTCGCGCCGAGCGCCAATGCGGGCGCCGCGCCGACCGCGGCGACGATGATGGTTCGCCGGCTGACGGCCGGCCCTTCGTTTCGGTCATCCATCGTTGGACCTCGTTCCGTTCGTCGGGATCGCGCCGGCGCGCCACGCGCGCGACGGATCCGCCCGACCGGTGACGATCGTGGAGAAACGGGGACGGCCGCACATTGACGGGGATCAACCCCGTCGCGCTTCGGTCCGCGCGAAATCGACGCGGCCCGCCCGGCGGCCGCTCACGCCCAGCGGCGGACCGCCGCGCGATAGGCCTCGTATCGCGCGCCGAACTTCGCGGCGAGGAACCGCTCTTCGGGACGGATCTGGAACCGCGTGAGATAGGCGACCAGCGCGGCGGGACCCGCCAGCGTCAGCGGCGAGGCGAGCCATCCGGCCCAGGCGACGAGGAACAGCGCGTCGGCGAGATAGATCGGGTTGCGCGACACGCGATAGACGCCGTCGACGACCAGCGTCGAGGCCCGGTCGATCCGGATCGGGTCGACCGTCGTCCGGGCGCGGAAAAAGCCGAAGACGGCCGCCGCCAGCAGCGCGGCGCCGGCGCCGCCGAAGGCGAACGCCCACGCGACGCGCGCCCATCCGGGGAGCGCCGCCGCGGGCAGGGCGGGAGCGGTCCAACGCATCGCCGCACCGATCAACAGCAGGACGACCGGCGGCGGGATCATGCGTTCGAGCCGGTCCATCGCCGCGACCTCCTAATTTCCGGGCCGCATGGTGTCGCGGATCGTCTCGCGCGTCGCAAGCGCCGATGGGGTCGCCGGGACGCCCGCGAAGGCGGACGTTCCCACGTTGCGTTGACACATCCCCATGTTGCGTCGACAGATCGCACCAGACCTCTTGAAGTCCGCCCGCTTCCGGGGTTCCGTGGTGCGCGACGCCAAGGGTTTCCGGGAGGTGTATCATGCTCGCTCGGAATTCGGCGCGGAAGGCCGGGCCGCGCCGGTCGCTCGCCGGCCTCCACGGCCGAGGGTGACGTGAGACTCTGGCTGCGCGACCCGCTCGCGATCCTCGCCGAGGGCGCGGCGCGCGGCCTCGTGGTCGAGGACGGCCGGATCGCCGAGCTCGTGCCCGCCGGCGGCGCGCCCGCGGCGCCGGTCGAGGCGACCTTCGATGCCTCGGGCCACGTCGTGCTGCCGGGCCTCGTCAACGCGCACCACCATTTCTACCAGACGCTGACGCGCGCCCATCCCAGGGCGATGGATTCCGAGTTGTTCGCTTGGCTGACCGCGCTCTATCCGCTGTGGGCGCGGCTGACCGAGGAAGACCTGCGGCTGGCCGCGCGGGTGGCGCTGGTCGAGCTCTTGATGTCGGGCTGCACCTGCGCGGCCGACCATCATTACCTCTACCCCGCCGGCCTCGAGCGCGCCGTCGACGTCGAGGTCGAGGAGGCGCGCGCGCTGGGCGTCCGCCTCGTGGTGACGCGCGGGTCGATGGACCTGTCGCGCAAGGACGGCGGTCTGCCGCCCGACGAAGTGGTGCAGGGGCGCGACGAGATCCTCGCCGATTGCGAGCGCGTGCTGCGGCTGTTCCACGATCCCGCGCCCGGCGCCATGGCGCGGGTGGCGCTCGCGCCGTGCTCGCCGTTCTCGGCCTCGCGTGGCCTGATGGAGGACGCGGCCGCGCTGGCCGCGCGCGCGGACTGCCGCTTGCACACCCACCTCGCCGAGACCGCCGACGAAGACGAATGGTGCCGCCGCGCCTATGGCCTGCGGCCGCTCGACCTGCTCGACGACGTCGGCTGGCTCACGGACCGCACGTGGCTCGCGCACGGCGTGCACTTCGACGACGGC
>JAGWKJ010000227.1 GCA_028865375.1 Hyphomicrobiales bacterium
GGCGGGCCTCGTGGCGACGCCAGGCGCGATCGCCGAGGCGCTGAAGGCGGAGCCCGAGATCGAGGCGATAGCCCATCGCGTCGCGCGCGCGCGCGACGTGTTGTTCCTCGGCCGCGGGCTGAGCTACGTGCTGGCGCTCGAGGGCGCGCTGAAGTTCAAGGAGCTGACTTACCTGCACGCCGAGGGCTATCCGGCCGGCGAGCTCAAGCACGGGCCGATCGCGTTGGTCGACGAGGACGTGCCGGTGATCGTGATCGCGCCCGACGACGGCGTGCGCGAGAAGACGGCCTCGAACCTGCAGGAAGTCGCCGCGCGCGGCGGACGGATCGTGCTGATCGGCGACGAGGCGGCCGCCGGCGGCGTGCCGCTGGAGGCGCGGATCGCGCCGCCGGCCTGCGCGGCCGATTTCACGCCGCTGGTCGGCGTCGTGGCCTTGCAGCTGCTCGCCTATCACGCGGCCGTTTTCATGGGGAAGGACGCCGACCAGCCGCGCAACCTCGCCAAGAGCGTGACCGTGGAGTAGACCGGCGGTCCCAAGGCGCGCCGAGCCACGATGTCGCTTCCTCCCGAACTCACGCCGCCCCCCGCCCATGTCCGACCTTGGGCGCGGCTGCGCACCTATTTCCTGACCGGCGTGGTCGTCGTCGGGCCGCTGGCGGTGACGCTCTACATCGCGGTCTGGTTCGTGAACACGGTCGACGGCTGGGTGCGGCCGTTCGTGCCCGAACGCTTCCTGCCCGACGGCTACGTCCACATGCACGTGCCGGGCTTCGGCGTGGTGATCGCGGCCTTCGCGCTGACCTCGCTGGGTTTCCTCGCGGCCAATTTCTTCGGCCGCGCGCTGCTGCGGGCGGGCGAGCGCCTGCTCGACGCGATGCCGGTCGTACGCTCGATCTACAAGAGCGCCAAGCAGCTGTTCGAGACGGTGTTCGGCGAGCAAGGCACCGGCTTCCGCCGCGTCGGGCTGGTCGAATATCCGATGGAGGGGCGCTGGTCGCTGGTGTTCCTGTCGAGCGCCGCGCCGCCCAGCGTCGAGCGCGCGGTCGGCGGCGCGGAGCGCATGGTGTCGGTGTTCATGCCCTGCGCGCCCAATCCGACCGCGGGGTTCTATTTCTACCTGCCGGCCTCCAAGGTGATCGAAATCCCGATGTCGCCGGAGGACGCGATGAAGATCATCATGTCGGCCGGGCTGATCCAGCCCGAGGCGCTCGCCAAGCCTGTCGCCGCCAAGTCGGCCGCGATCGCCGCGCAGGGCGGGGCGGGGTGAGCGTTGTCGGCGCCCGCGCTTTACAGCGCGCGCCCGCTCCTGTATCGGCCGCTCGCAAGAGCCCCCCGAGCCCGGCCTTGCGCCGTGCCGGGTTTTTTTTCGCGCGGGACGCGCGGATTTCGGCGCGGAGGCCGGACCTGATGTCGAACGTCGTCGTGATCGGCGCCCAGTGGGGCGACGAAGGCAAGGGCAAGATCGTCGATTGGCTCTCCGAGAAGGCCGACATCGTCGTGCGCTTCCAGGGCGGCCACAACGCTGGCCACACGCTCGTCATCGACGGCCGCGAATACAAGCTGGCGCTGCTGCCCTCGGGCGTGGTGCGGCCGGGCAAGCTGTCGGTGATCGGCAACGGCGTCGTCGTCGATCCCGCCCACCTCGTGGGCGAGATCGAGCGCCTGCGCGGGCAGGGCGTCGCGGTGACGCCCGACAACCTCAAGATCGCCGAGAACGCGCCGCTGATCCTGGCGCTGCACCGCGAACTCGACGCGCACCGCGAGGACAGCGCCGCCGCCGGCCTGAAGATCGGCACCACCAAGCGCGGCATCGGCCCCGCCTACGAGGACAAGGTCGGCCGCCGCGCGATCCGGCTGATGGACCTCGCCGAGCCCGACACGCTCGACGAGAAGATCGCCCGCCTTCTGTCGCATCACGATCCGCTGCGCCGCGGGCTCGGCCTCGAGCCGGCCTCCGCCAAGGCGATCCGCGAGGAGCTGCTGGCGCTCGCCCCGCAAGTGCTGCCCTACATGGCGGCGACGTTCGAGCTGCTCGACCGCGCGCGGCGCGATGGCAAGCGCGTGCTGTTCGAGGGCGCGCAGGGCGCGCTGCTCGACGTCGACCACGGCACCTATCCGTTCGTCACCTCGTCGAACACGGTGGCCGGCGCCGCCGCGGTCGGTTCCGGCCTCGGGCCGAAGTCGGCGGGCTACGTGCTGGGCATCGCCAAGGCCTACACGACGCGCGTCGGCGAGGGGCCGTTTCCCACCGAACTGCACGACGAGCTCGGCCGCGAGATCGGCCGCCGCGGCCGCGAGTTCGGCACCAACACCGGCCGACCGCGGCGCTGCGGCTGGTTCGACGCCGCGCTGGTGCGCCAGACCGTGAAGACGTCGGGCATCGACGGCATCGCGCTCACCAAGCTCGACATCCTCGACGGCATGGCCGAGATCAAGGTCGCCACGCGCCACTTGGTCGGGGGCCGCGAGATCGGCCATCTGCCGGCCAGCCCCACCGAACAGGCGCGCATCGTGCCCGAATACGAGACGATGGAAGGCTGGAGCGGTTCCACCAAGGGCGCCCGCTCGTGGGCGGACCTGCCGGCGGCGGCGATCAAATACGTGCGCCGCGTCGAGGAGCTGATCGGCGCGCCGGTCGCCCTGCTTTCGACGAGCCCCGAACGCGATGACACCATACTCGTGCGCGATCCTTTCCTTTGAAGGTCGCGACGAAGTCGGTGGAACGACGCGGCGATCTGTTGACGAACGGGCGCGGGTCCGTCCAGAAGGCGACATGGCCGATTATTACAGCCTGATCGCGAAGGCGGTCGCGGGCAAGGGCTCCCGCGAACTTCGCCAGCCGATCTACGACCGGGCGCGCAACGCGCTCGTCGCCCAGCTGCGTTCGCTCCAGCCGCCGGTCGGCGAGGACGTGATCGCGCGCGAGAACGCGGCGCTCGACGCCGCGATCGGCAAGATAGAAGCCGGATTCGCCGGCGAAAGCGCGGTCCGACGCGCCGTCGGGGTCGGCGCGGCCTCGGGTTACGGTTCCGCCACGCTCCCGCCGCCCGCCAGGCCCGCTCCGCCGCCGATCGTGCCGCGCGCGCCCTCGGCCCCTTACGTGGCGCCGCCGCGCCCGCCCGTCGAACCCGCGCAGCGCGCGGCGCCGGCGCCCATCATTCGTCCCGCCCCGGCATCGATGCCGGCGGAACCGGAGCCGGCGCACCATCACGACCAATTCGAGGACGAGGTCCACGAAGCGGCGCTCGACGACGGACCGCGCCCGGTGATTCGCGACTTCGAGGGCGATCCAGACCGCGGCGGCCGCTGGCGCGGCGCCATTTTGGGCTTCGTGTTCGGGGTCGTGCTGCTGCTCGCGGGGCTGGTCTGGTTCTTCGTCGTCAACCGCCCCAAGACGGTGGCGGCCGTGACGCCCGCTTCGCCTGCGGCGACCGCGCCCGACGCCGGCGGCGCCAAGATCGACGACCGCGCGGGAAAGCCCGCCGACGCGACGCCCAAACCCAACGCGAAACCGTCGGATCAGGTTCCGCCGCCGGCCACCACGCCGGCCGACGCCAAGCCCGCCGACGCCAAGCCTGCCGAGACCAAGCCTGCCGAGACCAAGCCTGCCGCCCCTGCCCAAGCTGCGCCGGCGACCCAAGCCGCGCCGGCGACCCAAGCCGCGCCGGCGGCCCAAGCCGCGCCGGCGGCCTTGGCCGTGGCGCAACGCGCCGGCGTCGTCGTCATCAAGCCGGGCGGCGACCCCAACAAACCCGAGATCCACACCGGCCAAGTCGTTTGGTCGGAGATTCCGTCCAGCGACGCGACCCATGCCGCGATATGGCGGGCGGAGATCGCGTCCGCCGACGTCGGCTTCAAGGCGACGCTCGACGTCCAGAAGAACCTGAACGCATCGCTGCCGGCGTCGCACACGCTGTCGCTGAACATCGCCGATTTCGGCAAGGGCTTGGCCGCCATAAAGGGCCTCGCCATGCCCGACCTGCGCGACGACGCGGCTTCGATCAACGCCGGCGACGTGCTGTCGGGTCAAGTCGTTCCCGCGCCGCCCGCAGGCTTCCTGATCGGTCTGGACGCCCAGCCGGATGCGGCGGTCGCGCGCAATCTCGACCTGTTGAAGTCGCGCAACTGGATGGACTTCCACTTCAAGCTGGCCGACGGCGCCGACGTCTATGTCACGATCGAAAAAGGGACGACCGGCGAAACG
>JAGWKJ010000228.1 GCA_028865375.1 Hyphomicrobiales bacterium
CATCCGCCGCTGGGGATCGTCGCCTGCATATCGCCGTGGAACTTCCCGCTGGCGATCTTCACCGGCCAGGTCGCCGCCGCGCTCGCGGCCGGCAATGCCGTCGTCGCCAAGCCGGCGGAGGAGACGCCGCTGGTCGCCGCCGAGGCGGTGCGCCTGCTGCACGGCGCCGGCGTGCCCGCCGACGCGCTGCGGCTCGTGCCGGGCGAGGGTGACGTCGGCGCCGCGCTGGTCGCCGATCCGCGCGTGCAAGGCGTGATGTTCACGGGTTCGACCGAGGTGGCGCGCCACATCCAGCGCGCGTTGGCCAAGCGGCTGGGCGCCGATGGCCGTCCCGTGCCGCTGGTGGCGGAGACCGGCGGGCAGAACGCGATGGTCGTCGATTCCTCCGCGCTCGCCGAGCAGGCGGTCGGCGACGCGATCGTCTCGGCCTTCGATTCCGCCGGACAGCGCTGCTCGGCCTTGCGCGTGTTGTGCGTGCAGGAGGACGTGGCCGACCGCACGCTCGACATGTTGAAGGGGGCGATGCGCGAATTGGAGGTCGGCGATCCCGCGCGTTTGGCCACCGACGTCGGCCCGGTGATCTCGGAGGGCGCGCGGGCGGGCATACTCGCCCATGTCGAGGCGATGCGCGCGCGCGGCCGTAAGGTCCATGCGCCCGCGCTGCCCGCGTCGGCGTCGCGCGGCCATTTCGTCGCGCCGACGATCGTGGAGATCGACGGGATCGGGGAACTCGAGCGCGAGGTGTTCGGGCCCGTGCTCCACGTGCTGCGCTTCGCGCGCGCCGACCTCGACCGCGTCGTCGACGACGCTGCGGCGACGGGATACGGCCTCACCTTCGGTCTGCACACGCGCATCGACGAGACGGTGGCGCGCGTGGTCGGCCGCGCGGAGGCCGGCAACGTCTACGTCAACCGCAACGTCGTGGGCGCGGTGGTCGGCGTGCAACCGTTCGGCGGCGTCGGGCTTTCTGGCACCGGGCCGAAGGCCGGCGGCCCGCTCTATCTCGGTCGCCTGTTCGCCGCCCCGCCCGACGGCGAGCTCGACGGCGTCGCGCCGGCCGAAAGCGCGCTCGGCCCTCTGCGGGCCTACGTCGATTGGCTGCGAGCTTCGGGCCGCGAGACCGAGGCCGAGCGCTGCCTCGGCTTTCTGTCGCGCACGGCGATCGGCGGCTCGGTCGAGCTCGCCGGCCCCGTGGGCGAGCGCAACGTCTACGAACTGCGGCCGCGTGGGCGCGTCGCGGCGCTGTCCGAAGGCGAGGCGGCGTTGCTGGGCGACTTGGGCGCGATCCTTGCCACCGGCAACGTGGCGTTGGTGGAAGCCGGCAATCCGGCGCGTTCCGCGCTCGCAGGCCTGCCGGCGGCGGCGGCCGCGCGCGTCGGGATCGTGGCGTCGATCGACGACGCGCCCGACCTCTGCGCGGCGCTGATCGAGGGCGGGGCGGACGCCGTCGGGAGCTTGCTGGCGCGCATGGCGGCGCGCGCGGGCCGCATCGTGCAGGTGCAGTCGCTGGCGCCGGCGCGCCGCGCGGCGGGCGAGGATTACGCGCTGAACTGGCTGGTCGAGGAGCGCGCGGTCTCCACCAACACGGCCGCCGCCGGCGGCAATGCGAGCTTGATGTCGCTGGGCTGAGCGGCGCGCCCGGCGTCAGCCCGCGACGGCGGCGCGCAGCGCGTCGAGCCTGAGATCGGCCGGCGACGCGACGACGAACTCGGCCTCCGACAGGTCGTCGTCCGCGGCGTAGCGGCTGCGCACCGCGTAGGTCGAAAGGCCCGCGGCCACGGCGGCGAGCACGCCGTTGCGGCTGTCCTCCACCGCCACGCAGGCGCGCGCCGGCAGGTCGAGCGCCTTCAGGGCCAGCAGGTAGACGTCCGGCGCCGGCTTCTTCCGCGGCGCCATGTCGCCGGCCGCCACGACCGGGAACGCGTCGCGCCACGTCGGACCGAGCGCAGCGGTCAGCAGCGCATCGACGTTGTCGGGCGACGTCGTGGTCGCGATGGCGAGGCGCACGCCCGCCTCGCGGGCCTCGGCGAGCAGCTCGGCGACGCCCGGCCGCAGCGGCGCCGCGCCCGAGCGCACGAGCTCGCCGTAGAGCGCGGTCTTGCGGACGTGTAGCGCCTTCACGAAGGCGGGCGCCGCGAAGCGCGCCGGCAGGCCGTGGCGCGCGACGTAATGGCCGATGCGCTCCTTGCCGCCGGTGACGCGCAGCAGGTCGGAATATTCGTGCGCGCTCCAGCGCCAGTCGAGCCCGGCCTCGGCGAAGGCGCGGTTGAACGACAGCCGGTGCGTCTCTTCCGTCTCGGCCAGCGTGCCGTCGACGTCGAACAGGATCGCGGCGGGCCGCAACAGCGACTTGGCGCGGCGGGTCGGGACGACGTGCGCGTTCACGCCGCCTCCGCGGCCGCGCGGATCGCGGCGACGTTGCCCGAATAGGCCGCCGGCCCGCCCTTGAACACGGCCGAGCCCGCGACCAGCACGTTGGCGCCCGCCTTGACGACCAGCGGCGCCGTTTCGGGCGTCACGCCGCCGTCGATCTCGACGTCGATCGGGCGGTCTCCGATCATCTTCCTCACCCGGGCCACCTTGTCGACGACGGCGGGGATGAAGGCCTGGCCGCCGAAGCCCGGGTTGACGGTCATCAGCAGCACGAGGTCCAGCCGGTCGAGCACGTATTCGATCGTCGATTCCGGCGTCGCCGGATTGAGGGCCACGCCGGCCTTCTTGCCGAGCGCGCGGATCGCCTGCAACGAGCGGTCGAGATGCTTGGTCGCCTCCGCATGGACCGTGATGACGTCGCAGCCCGCCTTGGCGAAGGCCTCGAGGTAGGGGTCGCAGGGCTCGATCATCAGGTGGCAGTCGAACGTCTTCTTGCTGTGCGGCCTGAGCGCGGCCACCACGGGCGGCCCGAACGTGATGTTGGGCACGAAATGGCCGTCCATCACGTCGAGGTGGATCCAGTCGGCGCCCGCCCCGTCCACCGCGCGCACCTCCTCGCCGAGCCTGGCGAAATCGGCGGACAGGATGGACGGCGCGATGACGATCTTGCGGTTCATGTCGTTGGCTCTTTCGGTCGGGTCGGTCAGGCCGTCGGCGCGCTCGCGCGCTGGCCGTCGGGTACGCCGGAGAACACGCGGCTGGCAAGCACGTCCTGCGCCTCGATGGTGGACAGGCCCTCGGCGTCGAGCGGACCCGTCGCGGTCTCGAACAGGCGGTTGGCTTGGCGCAGCCTCGCGCGGTCGAGCGCGTTGCGGATCGAGCGCGCGTTGGCGAAATGCGGCTGCGCGCGGCGCAGCGCGACGTAGCGCGCGAGCGCCTCGCGCGCGCCCTCCGTCAGGCGGTAGCCCTGCTTGCCGAGCATCGTCTCGGAGATCGTCAGCAGCTCGCCGTCCGAATAGTCGGGGAAGTCGATGTGGTGGGCGATGCGCGAGCGGAAGCCGGGGTTGGACTGGAAGAACCGGTCCATCCGGTCGGCGTAGCCGGCGAGGATCACCACGAGGTCGTCGCGGTTGTTCTCCATCACCTGCAGCAGGATCTCGATCGCCTCCTGCCCGTAGTCGCGCTCGTTCTCGGGCCGGTAGAGGTAGTAGGCCTCGTCGATGAACAGCACGCCGCCCATCGCCTTCTTCAGCACCTCCTTGGTCTTGGGCGCGGTGTGGCCGATGTACTGGCCCACCAGGTCGTCGCGCGTCACGGCCACGAGATGACCCCTTCTCGAATAGCCCAGGCGGTGCAGGATCTGCGCCATGCGCATGGCCACCGTGGTCTTGCCGGTGCCGGGGTTGCCGGTGAAGCTCATGTGCAGGCTGGGGCTGTTCGCCTGCAGGCCCAGGTTGGCGCGCAGCTTGTCGATCACCAGCAGTGCCGCGATGTCGCGGATGCGCTGCTTCACCGGCAGCAGGCCGATGAGATCGCGGTCGAGCTCGTCCATGACCTCGGCCACCTGGCTCTGGGCCAGCACCTCGCCCACGGTGCGGGCGGGGGCGGTGTCGGGAATGGCTTGCACGGCGCTCATCGGTCGGCCCGGCCCTAGTACCGCTCGCCTTCGGGCTTGTCGGTGGCGTAGGACGAGATGCGGTAATGCACCTGGCGCCCTGCCCCTTCCTCTCGCGCGAGGCCGAAGCCCGGCTCCTGGGCCGGCCGGTTGACGATGAAGGACATGCGCGGCGTCTCCACGCCGCGGGTCGAATCGAAGGCGGC
>JAGWKJ010000229.1 GCA_028865375.1 Hyphomicrobiales bacterium
TTCGGCGGAGGCGAGCCCCTTGGCCAGCGCCTCCTCGGCGTCCTTGCCCACGAGGCTGTAGTCGCGGCGGTCGATGGCGGTCATGTCGTTCGTCCGGTGGAAGGCGCTCAGGCGGACTTGCGCTTCTTCTGCCTGTACTGGTCGGCGACCACGGCGAGCACGATCACCGCGCCCTTGATCATGTCCTGGTATGTCGCGCCGACGTCGAGGAAGGTGAAGCCCGACGTCATCACGCCGAGGATCACCGCGCCGATGATGGTGCCGGTCATGCGGCCGACGCCGCCGGCGAGTGACCTGCCCGCCCCGCGCGCATTCGCCGTTCGGCGGCGACCGCCGGAGGGAGCTCCCCGCCCCGCGTTCCACGGAGGCCGATGGAAGCGACCCGGTCGACGACGTCTCGGCGGCCCGTCGCCGGCGGGTGACAAACGCCGCTTGGCCGTCCAATCAGGTCGTCCGACCCGAATCGAGGCCGCCATGCGCCGCGCATTCCATACGCTCGACGTGTTCACGACCGAGCGCTTCGCCGGCAATCCGCTGGCGGTCGTGCTGGACGCGCAGGGCCTCGACGGCGCGGCGATGCAGCGCATAGCGCGCGAGTTCAACCTCGCCGAGACGGTCTTCGTCCTCGAGCCGCGCGATCCGGTGAACACGGCGCGCCTGCGCATCTTCACGCCGACGCGGGAGCTGCCCTTCGCGGGCCATCCCACCGTCGGCGCCGCCGCGCTGATCGCGCAATTGCGCGCGCCCGAAATGCTGCGCTCGGGCGGGCTCCGGATCGCGCTGGAGGAAGAGGTCGGCCTCGTCGGCTGCGACGTGCGGCTCGGCGCGGCGCCCGGCGCGGTCTATGCGACCTTCGGCCTGCCGCGCCTGCCCGAACGCGCGGGCGAGGCGCCGGACGCCGCCCGCCTCGCGGAGGGGCTCGGTCTCGATCCGGGCGACATCGGCTTCGGCGCGCACGCGCCGTCGCGCTTTTCCGCCGGCACGCCGTTCACCTTCGTGCCGCTCGCCTCGCCCGCGGCGATCGTCAAGGCGAAGCCGCGCGAGGACCTGTTCGCGGGCGATCCGCCGCCGGCCTATTTCCTCTACGTGCGCGAATGCGAGACGCCCGGCGCTGCG
The DNA here is from genome assembly GCA_028865375.1 of Hyphomicrobiales bacterium. GTDB lineage: Bacteria > Pseudomonadota > Alphaproteobacteria > Rhizobiales > Beijerinckiaceae > JAGWKJ01. The sequence goes on from JAGWKJ010000229.1 coordinate 1,117, forward strand.
TTCCACGCCCGCATGTTCGCGTCGGGCTGGGGCGTCGCCGAGGATCCCGCCACCGGCTCGGCGGTCGCCGCGTTCGCGGGCGTGCTGGCCGAATGCGGCGGCCTCGGGGACGGCGCGCATTCCTTCGACGTCGAACAGGGCTTCGAGATGGGCCGGCCGAGCCTGATCTCGCTGGGCATGGCCATGGAACGCGGCCGCCTCGTCGAGGCGTCGATCGGCGGCGCGGCGGTGCGCGTCGCCGAAGGCTTCATCGAGGCGTGACCGGCGCGCCGGTCAGCCGCCGGAATCGGCCGGATAGCCGTGACGCGCGCGCGAGGCGGCGACCATGCCACGCGCCTTGGCGTCCTGGCCCGCCTTGCAGGCCGCATCCGCCGCGTCGGTCTCGGCGCCGAATTGCTTGCCCTGCGCGGCGGTGAGGTAGCCGATGTGGACGTCGTTCGCCTGCACCTCGCGCCAGCGCGCGACGACCGCGGTGCAACCTGCGCCCTTGGCGAGCGCGAAGCCCGACGGCGTGTAGGGATTTCCCGACGTCCCCGGGGCGGCCGTCGCCGAAGCCGGAGGCGCCGACGCGTCGCATCCTGCCAACGCAAGCGCCGCCAAGCCGGCGGCCAGGGCCAAGTGCAGTCTCATGCGCGCTCCCTCCCTCGAATCGGGTGCCGAGTGTCGTCGGGCGGCGGCGTCGCGTCCAGCCGCAATCCCGCCGCGGCGAGATAGGCGCGCCGCCCGTCGGGGGGCGGCAATCCGCGCGCGAGATAGACGTCGCGGGCCAGAAAGTGTCCGGTCAGCCGCAGCGCCGCCGCGACGTCGTCGGCTTCCGGCGCGCCCACGCCCAGCAGGAATCCCGGCAGCGCGAACAGCTTCCCGGCAAAGGGCGCGCCGGCCGCGGCCGTGGCCGCACGGCCCGTGCGCGGCGACACGAAGGCCAGGCCCTCGGTCGCGCCGGTCAGCGCGCATTGCGCCAGCGACAGGCCGAAGCCGAGCTCGGCCAGCATCGCCAGTTCGAAACGCGCGAACAGTGCGGGGGCGGCCGACGCGTCGCCGAGATGTTCGAGCACCACGGCGAAGGCGTCGTGGATGGCGGGATGGGGATCGCGCTCGGGCAGCAGGCGCGCCAACGACACCAGCCAATTCAGGCCGTGCAGCGGCAGCGACGCGCTCATCCAGTCCGCCGCGCGGGAGCGCAGCGTCTCGATCGCGAAATTGCCGAGCTGGTCGGCCAGCCGCGCCCGCCACGTCGCCTCGACGAGGTTGCCGGGTTGCAGCGCCGCGCGCAGCCGGGGGGAACCCGCGCCGCGCACGAGGCCGGCCCAACGTCCGCGGTCACGCACGAAACATTCCACGACGGCCGAGCCCTCGCCGTGCTTGCGCACCGACAGCACGGTCGCCTCGTCCCGCCATTCCATGGGCGCAGTCTAGCGCCGCCCGCGGACGGCGCCAGCCGTCATGCCGTCGCCGGGGTCGCGGGTGCCTCGTCGAGATAATCGGCGGGCGCGGTCTCGTCGGGCGCGTCATTGGGCAGCACGGCGGAGATCACGACGGCCACGACCATGTTGAGGACGAAGCCGGTGAGCCCGTTGTAGATGCCGTGCCCGAAGAACGCATGGACGGGAACCCACGTGCCGCTGGCGGGCACGTAGGACAGCCACGTCCCCACCCCCACGCCCGCCACGAGGCCAGCGAGCAGGCCCCGGCCGCTGAACCAGCGAGTGTAGAGCCCCAGGATCACGGCGGGGAAGGCCTGCGCCATCCACACGCCGCCGAGGAGCTGCAGGTTGATGGCGAATTGCGTCGGCACGAACAGGATCACCGCCAGCGCGCCGACCTTCACGATCAGCGACACCAGCTTGGCGAGCGAGGCTTCCTTCTCGCCCGAGATCGTCGGGTCGACGAACGGCTTCCAGACGTTGCGGGTGAAGGTGTTGGCCGCGCCGATCGACATCACGGCGGCGGGCACCAGCGCCCCCACCGCGATCGCCGCGAAGCAGAAGCCCGCAAACCAATCCGGGAACAGCGTCAGGATCAACTGCGGCACCGCGTCCTGCGGGTTGGCGACCTTCACGCCCGCCGCGTGCGCCATGAAGCCCATCAGCGCGATCAGGCCCAGCGCGACCGAATAGGCCGGCAGGGTCATCGCGTTGCGCCGGATCGTGCGGCCGGAATTGGCGGCCAGCACGCCCGTCATCGCGTGGGGATACAGGAACAGCGCGAAGGTCGAACCGATCGCCAGCGTCACGTAGGGCCAGATCGCGGGGCCCGCCAACAGCGGCGCGGTGGCGGCATGCGAGCCATAGGACTTGCCCGCCTCCGCGAAGATGTGCGCGTATCCGCCGAGCTTGATGGGCGCGATCACGACGGCCGCGATCACGAACACGTAGATCATCGCGTCCTTGACGAAGGCGATCACGGCGGGCGCGCGCAGGCCGCTCGAATAGGTGTAGACGGCGAGAATCAGGAACGCGATCGTCAGCGGCGCGTGCGTCATCAGGCCCGTGCCGGAGAAGCCGAGCGCGCCGATGACGCGCTCCATGCCCACGAGCTGGAGCGCGATGTAGGGCATCGTCGCCACCATGCCGACCAAGGCTACGCCCAGCGCCAGCGCCTTGTCGCCGTAGCGGCCGGCGACGAAATCGGCCGCCGTCACGTATCCGCGCTTGCGCGCCACCGCCCACAGGCGCGGCATCGTCAGGTAGACATAGGGGTAGATGAAGATCGTGTAGGGCACGGCGAAGAACGCGATCGCGCCGGCCGTATAGGCGAGCGCGGGCACCGCGATCACCGTATAGGCGGTGTAGAGGTCGCCGCCGAGCAGGAACCACGTCACGAACGGGCCGAACTGGCGGCCCCCCAGGCCCCATTGATGCAACTGCCCGAGATCGCCGGCGCGCCAGCGCGAGGCCCAGAAGCCGAGCGCGGTCACCAGCAGGAAGAAGAAGACGAAGACGAGCGTCGCCGTCACGTTGAGCCCGGCCATGTCAGTCCTCCCCGCGCAGCTGGTCGGCCGCGTAGATGCAGACCGCGGAGACGGGGATCATCATCAGCTGGAACCAGTAGAAGAACGGGAAA
>JAGWKJ010000230.1 GCA_028865375.1 Hyphomicrobiales bacterium
CGGCGCGCGGGTGGAGACGCCGCGCGACCTCGACGGCCTGCGCGGCGCGGACTTGGCGGTCGTCGTCAACCCGAACAATCCCGACGGCGCCCTGCGCGACGCCGCCGCGCTGCGGGCTCTCGCGCGCGACGTGGGCCTGCTCCTCGTCGACGAGGCCTTCGTCGATTTCCTTCCCGCCGGCGCCTCGCTCGCCGGCGCCGTGCCCGACAACGCGGTCGTGCTGCGTTCGTTCGGGAAGGCGCATGGCCTGGCCGGCCTGCGCCTCGCCTTCGCGATCTGCGCGCCCGTGCGCGCGGCGGCGCTGCGCGCGGAAATCGGACCCTGGCCGGTCTCGGGACTCGCGATCGCCATCGGCGTCACGGCGCTGGCGGACCGCGATTGGCGCGACCGCGCGCGGCGCCTCGCGCTCGCCGGCGCCGAACGGCTCGATCGCCTGCTCACCCGATCCGGCTTGATCGCCCGGGGGGCGGCGCCGCTGTTCCGCTATCTCGAAACGCCGCGCGCGGCCGCGCTGCATCGCGCGCTGGCGGAAGCCGGCATCTGGACCCGGGCGTTCGCCGGCCGGCCCGACGCTTTGCGAATCGGCCTGCCATTCGGCGCCGCCGCGTGGAGCCGGCTCGAACGCGCGCTGACCGCGTTCGAGGGTTGAAACGGCACGATTTCGATTGACGGCGACGGCTGGTTGTTCTATCTTTGTTCTCTTCGGGGAATCGCCATGTCGTCGGCTCTCGCCAAGACCCTGACGCCGGAACTGGACGTCCAAAACGCGGTCGCCGCGCTGGGCGCGAAGCTCGGCGCCGAGCTCGCCGGCCGCGCGTTGGCCGCCGACCGTCGCCGCGGCCGCGGCGCGCTGTCGAACGTCTCGGGCCGCTTCGAGACGGAGAAGCGGGAGGTCTTCGACGACGGTTGGGGCGGACCCGAGACGCTCGATGCGGTACGCGGAGAGACCCTGCGCGAGCGGCCGCGCCGGATCGTGACGCGCAATTCGTCGCCCGACCTGTCGTTCGACCGCTCGGTCAATCCCTATCGCGGCTGCGCGCACGGCTGCGTCTATTGCTACGCGCGGCCCACCCACGCCTATCTCGGCCTGTCGCCGGGCCTCGATTTCGAGACCAAGCTCGTCGTCAAGGACGGCGCGGCCGACCTGCTCGACCGCGAACTTTCCGCGCCCGGTTACGTGCCGCGCATGATCGCGTTGGGCGCCAACACCGATCCCTACCAGCCCATAGAACGCGAGGAGCGCGTCACGCGCTCGCTGCTGGAAGTCCTCGCCAAGCGCGACCATCCGGTCGGCATCGTGACCAAGTCGCATCTGGTGACGCGCGACCTCGACATCTTGGGGCCGATGGCCGCGCGCGGGCTCGCCAAGGTGGCGGTTTCCGTGACGACGCTCGATCCCGGACTCGCCCGCCGCATGGAGCCGCGGGCGCCGACGCCCGGCAAGCGGATCGAGGCGATCGCCGCGCTGGCGCAAGCCGGCGTGCCCACCACCGTGCTGGTGGCGCCGGTGATCCCCGCCATCAACGATGCCGAGATCGAGGCGATCCTGGCGAAAGCGCGCGCGGCCGGGGCGACCGGCGCGGGCTTCGTCATGCTGCGCCTGCCGCTCGAATTGCGCGACGTCTTCCGCGAATGGCTGGTCGCCCATTACCCGGAGCGCGCGACGCGCGCGCTCGCCGGCGTGCGCGACATGCGCGGCGGCAAGCTGAACTCGCCCGAATTCGGCGCGAGGATGTCGGGCTCGGGGCCCTATGCTTGGATGGTGGCGCGGCGGTTCCAGATCGCGCGCGCCCGGCTCGGCTATCGCACGGGGCGGCTCGAACTGCGCACCGACCTGTTCAAGCCGGCGCCGGCGCCCCGTCGCGGCGTCGATCCGGCGCAACTGGCGCTGCTATAGGCGGCCTCGCTTGCGCGTCGCGCGCCGCACGGACTAGACTCGGACTTGAAGCGTTTCGCTTCGGGGGATTCGACATGGGCATCTTGAGCTGGATCATCTTGGGTTTGATCGCGGGATTCGTCGCCAGCAAGATCGTCAACAAGACCGGGTCGGGCCTCGTGATGGACGTCATCCTGGGCGTCGTCGGCGCGATCGTCGGCGGCTTCATCATGAGCAAGCTCGGCTATGGCTCGGTCAGCGGACTCAACCTCTACAGCATCGTCGTCGCCATCCTGGGCGGCGTCATCGTCACCTACGCCTATCGCATGGTGACCAACGCCGGCTCGTGAACGCCGCGACCGCTCAATTGAGCGTGCGCGTCCCGAACGGGCTGTCGAGCGAAAACGCGGGGATGGCGACCTCGAAGGCGTCGCCGTCCTCGTCCACCATCCGGTACCCGCCGCGCATGACGCCGTTGGGCGTGGCAAGCGGGCAGCCGGAAGAGTAGCGGAACGTCTCGCCGGGGCGCAGCGTCGGCGTCTCGCCCACCACGCCGGGCCCGCGCACTTCGCGCGTGTCGCCGGCGCCGTCGGTGATCAGCCATCGCCGGTGCGTCAGCTGCACGGTGCGGTCGCCGAGATTGGCGATCTCGATCGTGTAGACGAAGAAATATTCGCCTTCCGCCGGCGACGAACGCTCCGGCGAGAATTCCGGCATCGCGGTCACTTGGATCCCGCGCGTCACGGCCCGATACATGGTGCCAGATTGGACCGCCCTGCGCGCCGCGTAAAGCGGCCGTGAGAGATCAATGCATGTGGGACGCGTGCCCGGCCGAGCGAGGCGTCAAGGTTCGCGCAGCGACCGGCGAAGCCGGCTTGGCCTTGATGGCCGATGCGATCGCGGGGCAGACGCCGTACCCCGGCTTCCCAAATGCATCGATCCCGCCCTGCGCCTTGCATTCCGGCCGCCGGCCATTATGGTCACTCCCGCGCGCGGGCGTAGTTCAATGGTAGAACGGCAGCTTCCCAAGCTGCATACGAGGGTTCGATTCCCTTCGCCCGCTCCATCCTCTCTCTTCGTGGAGACCTGTCCCTTCGTGAAGAATCACGCGTGGACGCGAGTCTCGCCGTCGACGTTCGGGGATTTGCGGATTGGCGCGCCCAACGGGAATCGAACCCGTGTTTTCGCCGTGAAAGGGCGACGTCCTGGACCGCTAGACGATGGGCGCGGCGCGCCGTCTATAGGGGCGGCGCGGACGGCGCGCAAGGCTTCGCGCGCCTTCGATCCGATTGCGCCGGCCGGGCGCGCGCCCGGCCGGCTCGCCTTCAGAACTTCGCCTTGAGCGGCGCCGGCGCCGGCGGCGGGCCGCCCAGCGACACGTCGAGGCCGACCGACACGATGTCGATGCCGCCCTTCGTGTTCGCTTGGAACGGAATCGCGTAGTTCGGCGGCAGGTAGGTCGCCGGGCCGCCGCGCACGAACAGGTGCTGATAGCCCGCGTTCAGCGTCACCGTGTCGTTGACCTTGTAGGAGAAGCCGGCGGCGAGGCCGATGCGGTCGCCGTCGGGCAGGATGAACTGCCGGTTCGAGTCGTCGATGGGCGCGATCTCGTAGGACACGCCCGCGCGCAGGGTCAGCTTGCCGTTGTAGGCGTATTCGCCGCCCAGCGAGAACGTGTGGCCGTCCTTGTAATGCAGCTGGAAGGTGTTGAGCGTCGAACCGGCGGGCGCCGGCACGGGCCCGCCCGTCGTGATGACGACGAACGGAGCGGACGCCAGCACGTTCGGATTGCCCATCCGGCTCCAATGGTCGAACTCGTAACCCGCCAACAGCGTGAACCGGTCGGTGACGGCTTGCTTGACGCCCAGCGACAGCTTGTCGGGCAAGTGGAAGGTGAGCTTGGCGGGAATGACGGTGCCGGCGAACAGGCCCGTCGTCGCCGACGTCGCGCCGATCGTCCCGGCGCCGCCGCGGATCGTGAGCGCACCCGAGATCGGCACGTCGACGCCCGAGCGATAGCCCAAGCCGATCTCGGTCCCGGCCCACGGCTTGATCGTAGCGCCGAGCGTGAAGCCATAACCCCAGCCCGTGCCGGCGAGATCGGCAAGGTCGAACGGCGGGATCAGCGACGCGGGCGCCGCCGCGAAATTCGGCAGGTTCTGCGTCGCGTGGGTCTTGAAATACATCGCCTGCAAG
>JAGWKJ010000231.1 GCA_028865375.1 Hyphomicrobiales bacterium
CCGGGCAAGAAGGTTCAGCGCGCGAGGGCGAAATGCCGCGCACCGTCCGCGTCGGTCCGCACGATCGGAACGGGTTGGGTCGGAGCGACGTCGTGGCGCGGCGGAAAGTTCGGCCGCCCGACGTAGCGGTAGATACTTCGCATCGCTTCCGGCGGCAAGGTCATGGCGAATCTGCGGCACATCGTTCGGAAAACCTTCACCAACGTCGCGCGCGGGGCTTGACGTACCCTGCGGCGCCTCGGGGCAGGGTAGCGCCCGGCGCGGCGACGGAAAACCCCGCCCCATTCGGAGGATGCGTTGGCGACGACGCAGACGAGCGCGCGCGAAGCGACCACTGGGCGACCCGGCGGAGGCGACGGCGGCTTGCAGCCGTTCGCCGAATTCATCATGGCGGTGGAGGCCGTCGAGTCCGTGACCGACGACGCCTTGCGCGCGCTCGCCGACGAATGCGGCGGCGCCGTTCCGTCGCCGCCCGATCACCTGCTCTCTCCGGAGCTGCGGCGCGCCTTCGTCGCCGTCGTGCAGGGCTTGCAAACGCTGCGTCGGGCGGTGATCGGGAGCCCACCGCACCTTCGGGTCGCCCGCGCGACGGAGATGCGCAGCCTGCTCGAGCGCGCCCGCGCGCTCGCCGACCGCGCGGAATTCGAAGCCGCTCCCGACGCGCAGGCGCGGGCCGACCGCTCGGCGCCCGGTCGACCCCGAGGCAAGATCGGAGAGGCCGATTAACCTTCGGGCCAGACCGCCGTCGCGGCCGTCGCGACCCTTCGTTAGGGTCCAGCGATGGACGCATCGATACGCACGACGATCGAAGAGCTTGCGCGCGGGGACCAGCGCCGCGTCGCGCTCGGCCACGTGGCCGACGCCTTCGCCGAGGCTTTTCACGCCGGCGTCGAGGCCGAACTGGTCGCCGAGGCGGCGATCGCGGCTGCGTTGCGGGAACTGGTCGCGATTTTCGGCGAGGACTCGGTCTCCGCGTTCGCCGCATTGCTGGCCGGCGCGGTGGCGTCGGGCGAATTCTCCGGCGCGTCCAAGCACTGAGGGCGCCGCCGCCGTCCGAGCTTGGGACGATGCGGAACGGCGGTCACGACCCCGTCGGTCGCTTCAATAACGCCGCGTGCACTCGCGCCGGACCAACGCCGCATCCCGTTCCGGCCGCCGGGACGGAACACATCCGGCCTCGCCGTGAGCACTGGCCGTGGCGACGGCGCCTGACGCTCCGGGCGTCGTTCCGCCGCCGGCGCCGCCCGACCCGCCGGAACCTCCCGAGCCGCCGGTGCCTCCCGAGCCGCCGCTGCCGCCCGTCCCGCCAGCGCCGTTGCCATTGCCGTTGTAGTTTCCGTTGCCGATCCCGACGTTGTGATTGCCGTTGCCGTTTCCGTCGTTCGCGCCGGAATTGCCATTGCCGTTGTAGTTTCCGTTGCCGATCCCGACGTTGCCGTTGCCATTGCCGTTGCCGCAGGAATTGCAGGCGGCTTGCGCGGGCGCCCAGGACGCCATGGCGGCTGCGAGCGCGGCGACCGCCACCGTTGCGACGATGACTTTCATGGCCGAACCTCCGGGTTCATCGGAAGAAGACTTGGCGCCGGGGCGATAGCGGAACAATTCACCATAGGAATGATGGCCGAAAGGGGGAGGGGCGCGCTTTGCCTTTTGTTCCGCCCCACTGGCGCCCGCCACCGAAACCTGTATAAGCGCGCGACCCCGGCGAGAGCCGGCTCGACCGACCGACTTAACCGACCGACCTGGACGACATCCCGGCTCGGCCCAAAAAAAAGGACATCCGATGTCGATCACCGCCGACCGCAAGAACGCGCTCGTCAAGGAATACGCCGTAAAGACCGGCGATACGGGCTCGCCCGAGGTCCAGGTCGCGATCCTCACGGAACGCATCAACAACCTGACCGATCACTTCAAGTCCCACGTCAAGGACAACCACTCGCGCCGCGGCCTCCTCAAGATGGTCTCGCAGCGCCGGTCTTTGCTCGACTACGTGAAGGCCAAGGACGAGGGGCGTTATAAGTCCCTCATCGAACGGCTCGGCATCCGCCGCTGACCGAAAGCGCGCGGCGGCTCCGGTCCGCCGCGCGGAATTTCCCTGTCGGGCCCGCGCCATGGCAGGATCGCCGGGGGCTTCGCCCTTGCGTAGCGGCGAACTGGCCGCACAGAAGCCCCTCGCCGTCCCGACCATGGGCGCGCCCGTCGCGACCAATGGAAGGATGAACATGTTCGAAATTCACCGCGAAGAACTCGACTGGGCGGGGCGCAAGCTCACGCTCGAGACCGGCCGCATCGCGCGCCAAGCCGACGGCGCCGTATTCGCCTCCTGGGGCGAAACCACCCTGCTGGCCACCGTCGTTTCGGCCAAGTCGCCCAAGCCCGGCGTCGACTTCTTCCCCCTCACCGTCAATTACCAGGAAAAGGCCTTCGCGGCCGGCCGCATCCCCGGCGGCTATTTCAAGCGCGAAGGCCGGCCGACCGAGCGCGAGACGCTGGTCTCCCGCCTGATCGACCGCCCCATCCGTCCCCTGTTCCCCGACGGCTATCGCAACGACACGCAGGTGATCGTCACGGTGCTGTCGCATGACATGGAGAACGATCCCGACGTGCTCGCGCTGGTCGCGGCCTCGGCGGCGCTCACGATCTCGGGCATCCCCTTCATGGGTCCGGTCGGCGCCGCTCGCGTCGGCCACGTCGGGGGAGCGCTAAAGCTCAACCCGACCGTCGACGAGATGAAGGACAGCGCGCTGGACCTCGTGGTCGCCGGCACGGGCGACGCGGTGCTGATGGTCGAATCGGAGGCCAAGGAGCTTTCCGAGGAGACGATGCTCGAAGCCGTGATGATGGGTCATCGCGGCTTCCAGCCGGTGCTCGACGCCATCGTCCGCCTCGCCGAAAAGGCGGCCAAGGAGCCGCGCGACCTCGCCATCGCCGACAAGTCGGCCGTCGAGAAGGCGGTCGCCGATGCGGCCGAGGGCGACCTGCGCGCCGCCTACGCGATCACCGCCAAGCAAGAGCGCTACAAAGTGATCGACGCCGCCAAGGCCAAGGTCCACGCGGCGCTGCTGCCCGAGGGCGGCGAGGCCAAGTTCCCGAAGGAAAAGGTCGCCGAGGCCTTCCACGACCTGCAGGCGAAGGTCGTGCGCAACGCCATCCTCGACACCGGCCGCCGCATCGACGGCCGCGACGTGAAGACGGTCCGCCCGATCCTGGCGCAGGTCGGCGTCCTCCCGCGCACGCACGGCTCGGCCCTGTTCACGCGCGGCGAGACGCAAGCGCTGGTCGTCGCCACGCTGGGCACCGGCGAGGACGAGCAATACGTCGACAGCCTGGAAGGCACCTACAAGGAGCGCTTCCTGCTGCACTACAACTTCCCTCCCTACAGCGTCGGCGAGACCGGCCGCATGGGTTCGCCCGGCCGCCGCGAGATCGGCCACGGCAAGCTCGCTTGGCGGGCCATCCGCCCGATGCTGCCCACGGCGGCGGAGTTCCCCTACACGGTGCGCCTCGTCTCGGAGATCACCGAGTCGAACGGCTCCTCGTCGATGGCGACGGTGTGCGGTTCCTCGCTGGCGTTGATGGACGCCGGCGTGCCGCTGAAGTCGCCCACCGCGGGCATCGCGATGGGCCTCATCCTCGAGGGCGCGCGCTACGCCGTGCTGTCCGACATCCTGGGCGACGAGGACCACCTCGGCGACATGGACTTCAAGGTTGCGGGCACCGAAGGCGGCGTCACTTCGCTGCAGATGGACATCAAGATCGCCGGCATCACCGAGGAGATCATGAAGGTCGCGCTCGCGCAGGCGAAGGACGGCCGTCTCCACATCCTCGGCGAGATGTCGAAGGCGCTCACCGGCGCCCGTTCGTCGGTCGGCGAACACGCGCCGCGCATCGAGACCATCAAGATCCCCACCGACAAGATCCGGGAAGTGATCGGCACCGGCGGCAAGGTGATCCGCGAGATCGTCGAGAAGACCGGCGCCAAGGTCAACATCGAGGACGACGGCACCGTGAAGGTCGCCTCCAACGACGGCGAGGCGATGAAGGCCGCGATCAAGTGGATCAAGTCGATCG
>JAGWKJ010000232.1 GCA_028865375.1 Hyphomicrobiales bacterium
CGCCGCGCGATCGCACGCGTGCCGGGATCGGCGGGAAACAGGCGGTCGGGGTCGAGGCGGCTCATCGCTCGGTCCTTGGCGCGATCCGCGGCGCGGCCCCTGTCGCGACGCCCGGCGCGGCCCCGCGGTCCGGCGCGGCGTCGGCCTCGCCGAGGAAATAGGCCTCGACGCCCGCGATATGCGCACCCATCGCGGCGCGCGCGGCCCCCGCATCGCGCGCGGCGATGGCGTCGCGGATCGCGACATGGTCGGCGAGGTTGGTGCGGTCCTTGGCGGGCAGGCGGGTGAGCTCCGTGAGGCGGCCGAAGATCGGCCCGCGCATGCTGTCCCAGAATTCGACGACGATGCCTTCGAGAGCCGAATTGCCGGCGGCGCGCGCGATCGCGAGATGGAACGCGCGGTCGGCGCCGAAGCCATCGCCGCCCCGCGCGAAATCGGCGCGGTGCGAGGCGATCGCCTGGTCGAGCGCCGCGACGTCGATGTCGGTGCGCGCCGCCGCCGCCAACGCCGCCGTCTCGCCCTCGACCAGCTTGCGCGCCGCCAGCAGGTCGAACGCGCTCGGCCCGGCGTCGATCCGCCCGGCGGCGGTGGCGTCGCGCACCGTGATGCCCGCGCCCGTGCGCACTTCGACGAGACCGGCGATTTCGAGCGCGATCATCGCCTCGCGCAAGGTCGGCCGGCTGACGCCGAGCTGGCGCGCGAGATCGCGCTCGGCCGGCAGCCGCGCGCCCGGCTTCAGCTCGCCGGCACGGATCAGCCCCGCCAATTGATCGGCGACGCGCTGATAGAGCTTTTGCGTCTGGACCGCCTGGAACGGCATTCGCCGCTTCCTCCCCTGCCCGGCGCTCTAGCGCGGGACAGGCCGAAGATCAAGCGGCAAGGTGGTCAGGCCAATTTAGCGGGCTTGGCATGGACTTCGGCGTTGCCCCTCACCGCAACGCCATCACCCCGTTGATGACGAACTGCACCGCCAGCGCCGACAGCACGACGCCGAGCATCCGGGTCAGCACGACATTGCCGGTGCGCCCCAGCAGGCCCGACACGCGTTCGGCGGCGAGGAACGTCAGCCAGCAAGCCGCCACGATCAGCGCGGCCAGCCCCAGCAGCCCGGCCATCAGCGCCGGGTCGCCGCCGGTGCGGTCGGCCAGCAGCATGGTGGCGGTGATCGCGCCGGGCCCCGCCATCAGCGGGATCGCCAGCGGAAAAGCGGCGACGTGGCGCACGCGGTCGATCTCCACCGCGTCGCTCGCCAGCGTCTGCCGGCGCGGCGCCCGCAGTTCGAAGATCATTTCGAACGAGATGTAGAACAGCAGCAGCCCGCCGGCGATGCGGAACGCGGGGAACGAAATGCCCAGCGCCGCCATCGTCGCACCGCCGCCCAGCGCAAAGGCGGCGAGGATCAGGAACGCGTAGATCGAGGCCCGCAGCGCCGCCTCGCGCTTGCCGGCCGGGCTCAGCGTCGCGGTGAGCGCGATGAAGGCCGGCGCGAGGCCCGGCGGGTCGAGCGTGACCAGCAGGGTGGCGAAGGCGGTCTTGAAGAAGTCCCACGACATCGGCCGTCCCATCGGTGCGCGTTCCCCCGCGCCTTCGCGCCTGCGGGCGGCCGGGTCAAGCAATCGTTTTGTCACGCCAATTCGCCGCGCGTCGTTTTCGTCCCGCCCGTCCGTCCACGTCCCGCGGCCTCTCCGTCTTTGCAAGGCGCGTAAGCGACGACGGATCCAGACGCCCTTTCGTCCAACGCCGCGGCCTTCACAAAGGACTGGATTGCTTCGCTTCGCTCGCAAAGACGGCAGCGGTCCCAGCGCGATGTCAGCGGAGGATCGTGCGCGACGACGGCGGAGACCCCACAATGACGGCGGCGGCGGTTGGCGCGCTAACTTTCCCGGCCGCGCCCGCCCGCCGCGTCGCCGTCCCTTCCCCCCGGCCGCGCCAGCGCCCACATTGGGGCCGATGATTCGCGCCATGGCCGCCCTGCCCGCAGACCCCGACGATCCCGCCGCCCCGGACCTAGATCGGGGAGGCTTGGCGGCGCGTGCGCTCGCCGCGCGCGGCCAGCGCTATCTCGAGGCGCTGAACCCCGAGCAGCGCCGCGCGGTGGAGACCCTCGACGGCCCGGTGCTCGTGCTCGCCGGCGCCGGCACCGGCAAGACGCGCGTGCTGACGACGCGGATCGCCCATGTCGTGGCCACCGGCCGCGCGCGGCCCCACGAGATCCTCGCCGTCACCTTCACCAACAAGGCGGCGCGCGAGATGAAGGAGCGCGTCGGCGCGCTGTCGGGCGCGGTCGAGGGCATGCCGTGGCTCGGCACCTTCCATTCGATCTGCGCCAAGATGCTGCGGCGGAACGCCGAGCTGGTCGGCCTCAAGCCCGACTTCACCATCCTCGATTCCGACGACCAGCTGCGGCTGATGAAGCAGGCGCTGCAGGCGGCGAACGTGGACGACAAGCGCTGGCCCGCGCGCGCGCTCGCCCACATGATCGACCGCTGGAAGAACCTCGGCCTCGATCCCGCCCGCGTGCCGGCGGGCGAGGCCGCCGCCTTCGCCGACGGCAAGGGCCGCGAGCTCTACGCGGCGTACCAGGCGCGCCTGAAGACGCTGAACGCCGCCGATTTCGGCGACCTGCTGCTCGAGGCGCTGCGCCTGCTGCGCGACAATCCGGAGGTGCTGGAGGTCTATCGCCGCCGCTTCCGCTACGTGCTGGTGGACGAATACCAGGACAGCAACGCGGTGCAATATCTCTGGCTGCGCCTGCTGGCGCAGGGCCGCGCCAACATCTGCTGCGTGGGCGACGACGACCAGTCGATCTACGCTTGGCGCGGCGCCGACGTCGACAACATCCTGCGCTTCGAGCGCGACTTCCCCGGCGCGGCGACGATCCGGCTCGAACGCAACTACCGCTCGACCGGGCACATCCTGGCCGCCGCCAGCGCGCTGATCGCCCACAACCGCGCCCGGCTCGGCAAGACGCTGTTCACCGACGGCGAGGCCGGCGCCAAGCCCACGCTCGCCGGCGCCTGGGATTCGGAGGAGGAGGCCCGCGCGGTCGGCGACGAGATCGAGCGCTTCCAGTCCAAGGGCGTGCCGCTCGACGAGATCGCCATCCTGGTGCGCGCGTCACACCAGATGCGCGAGTTCGAGGAGCGCTTCATCGCGCTGGGCCTGCCCTACCGCGTGATCGGCGGTCCGCGCTTCTACGAGCGGCAGGAGGTGCGCGACGCGCTCGCCTATTTGCGCCTCGTCGCCCAGCCCGCCGACGACCTCGCCTTCGAGCGCGTCCACAACCTCCCCAAGCGCGGGCTGGGCGAGGCGGCGCTGGCCGCGTTGCACGCGCACGCGCGCGGCGCCGGCGTGCCGCTGTCGCTGGCCGCGCGCACGCTCGTGGAGACCGACGAGCTGAAGCCCAAGGCGCGCCAGTCGCTGCGCGCGTTCCTGGCCGACGTCGAGCGCTGGCGCGGACTGATCGGCGCCAAGCCGCACCACGAGCTCGCCGAGACCGTGCTCGAGGAATCCGGCTACGTCGACATGTGGAAGAAGGAGCGCACCGCCGACGCCGCCGGCCGGCTCGAGAACCTGAAGGAATTCGTGCGCTCGATGGAGGAGTTCCCCGATCTCGGCGCCTTCCTCGAACACGTGTCGCTGGTGATGGAGGCTTCCGACGGCGACGACGGCGCGCGCGTCTCGATCATGACTCTGCACGGCGCCAAGGGGCTGGAGTTCGACGTCGTGTTCCTGCCGGGGTGGGAGGAGACGCTGTTCCCCAACCAGCGCGCGCTCGACGAGGGCGGCCGCGCCGCGCTCGAAGAGGAGCGCCGCCTCGCTTACGTGGGCTTGACCCGCGCGCGGTGCCACGCGCGCATCCATTTCGCCACCAACCGGCGCATCCACGGCCTGTGGCAATCCACCGTGCCGTCGCGCTTCATCGACGAATTGCCGGCCGACCACGTCGAGATCGTGGAGACGCGCGAGGGCGGCGGCTACGGCGGCTACGGGCGCTCGCGCTTCGAGGGGATGGCGTTCGGCTCCGACTACGACACGCCGGGATGGCGGCGCGCGCGCGACGGC
>JAGWKJ010000233.1 GCA_028865375.1 Hyphomicrobiales bacterium
GGGGCCGCGCGCGTCGCCCGTCGCGCCGTCGACCCGCAGGATCATCCGCGCGCCGGCGCGGCGGAAGTCGATCTCCTCGACCGTGCCCGTCAGCGCGAGGAAGCGCACGCCTTCGAGCCGCGGCGCCGCGACCCGCAGGCTGCGCAGTTCCGCGGACAGGAAACCCGCGAAGAGCGCCGCCGCGCCGACGAGCAATGGAAACGCCAGCGGCCGCGCGCGCGCCAAGAACGCGGCGAGCGCCAGCGAGACGACCAGCGTGATCGGCAGCCAGAGCGTCGGCTCGACGTCGGCGGCGAAATAGAGCGCGATGCCCGCGCCCGCCGCCACCGGCGTCCAAAGGAAGATCCGTCGCGCCTCGACCTCGGCGGCGAAGGCTCGCGCGAGGCGCGCCCGCCACGGCACGCGCGCGGCGCAGACGCCGAGCCCGCCCAACACGATCGAACCCACGCGCACGCGCATCGAAAACGCTCCGGCGCTTCCGGCATCGGAGCGGCCATGCTACACGCCGCGCCGCCGTTTCCGTATCGTTCCCGGTCCCCATGTCCTCTACCGTCGTCACCCGATTCGCGCCTTCGCCCACCGGCTTCCTCCACATCGGCGGCGCGCGCACGGCGCTGTTCAACTGGCTGCTGGCGCGCAAGCTCGGCGGCCGGTTCCTGCTGCGCATCGAGGACACCGACCGTGAACGCTCGACGCCCGAGGCGGTCGCCGCGATCCTCGACGGTCTGGAATGGCTCGGCCTCGACTGGGACGGCGACGCCCTGTTCCAGTTCGCGCGCGCGGACCGGCATCGCGAGGTCGTCGAGGAGATGCTGGCCAAGGGCCGCGCCTATCGCTGCTACGCCAGCGCCGCCGAGCTCGACGACATGCGCGCGCTCGCCCGCGCCGAAGGCCGTCCGCCGCGCTATGACGGGCGCTGGCGCGACCGGGACGCGGCCGACGCTCCGGCCGGCGTGAAGCCCGTGATCCGCCTGCGCGCGCCCACCGACGGCGTGACGACCGTCGAGGACGGCGTGCAGGGCCGCGTCGTATTTCCCAACAAGGATCTCGACGATTTCGTGCTGCTGCGCTCGGACGGCGCGCCGACCTACATGCTCGCCGTCGTCGTCGACGACCACGACATGGGCGTCACGCAGATCATCCGCGGCGACGACCACCTGACCAACGCCGCCCGCCAGACGCACATCTACGAAGCGCTGGGCTGGCCCGTGCCGGCGATGGCGCACGTGCCGCTGATCCACGGGCAGGACGGCGCCAAACTCTCCAAGCGACACGGCGCGCTGGGCGTCGACGCCTATCGCGCACTGGGATACCTGCCCGCGGCGCTGCGCAATTACCTGCTGCGGCTGGGATGGAGCCAGGGCGACCGCGAGTTCTTCTCGACGCCCGACATGATCGAGGCGTTTTCGGTCTCGGGCATCGGCCGTTCGCCATCGCGCTTCGACTTCGCGAAGCTCGAGAACATGAACGGCCATTACCTGCGCGGCATGGCGGACGCCGACCTGCGCGACACGCTGGTCGCGGCGCTGCCCCATCTGCCCGACGGGCCGGCCTTGCTGTCGAAGCTCGACGATTCCCGCCGCGCCAAGCTGCTGGCCGCGATGCCCGGCCTCAAGGAGCGCGCCAAGACGCTGGTCGAGCTCGCCGACGGCGCCGGCTTCCTGTTCGCGGCGCGCCCGCTGGCGATCGAGGCCAAGGCGAAGGAAATCCTCGAAGGCGGCGGCCGCGCCCATCTCGCCGCGATGCTGCCGGGCCTGCGCGCCTTGGAGGGCTGGAGCGCGGCTTCGACCGAAGCCGCCGTGCGCGCCTACGCCGAGCGCGCCGGCGCCAAGCTCGGCCAGGTCGCCCAGCCGCTGCGCGCGGCGCTGACGGGCAAGGCCGCCTCGCCCGGCATCTTCGACGTGCTCGACCTGCTCGGCCGCGACGAAAGCCTCGCGCGGATCGCCGACCAGGCGACCGCCTAGTCCCGATCCGTCCCCCGACGAAGGGGCGTCACGGGACCGTCACCGGCGGCAGCCAATAGGCGCCGCATGGAGCGCCGGTTGCATTCCCGGCCCGGGCATGGTTTGCCCGCCCGAACCGCGACGACGGACCGCGCATGACGAGATTGCAGACGATCGCCTCCGTCGGCCGACGCGCGCTGCCCAACCAATGGGACCTCGTCGCTTTCGGCATCGTGTTCGCGGGCCTGGCGTCGATCGCCCACGTCTATCCCGGCGTCACCGCGAAACTGCCGAAGACCGGCCTCGAGGCGATCGACCTCGGCTACGCGAACCTGCCCTATTACGCGCTGCGCACGACGCTGCGCATGTTCGCCGCGCTCGCCGCCTCGTTCGCGTTCACGTTCACCTACGCGACGCTGGCGGCCAAGAGCCGGCGCGCCGAGACGGTGCTGGTGCCGCTGCTCGACATCCTGCAATCGGTGCCGATCCTGGGTTTCCTGACGTTCACGGTGACGTTCTTCCTCGGCCTGTTTCCCGGCAGCGTGTTCGGCGCGGAGCTCGCCGCGGTGTTCGCGATCTTCACGAGCCAAGCCTGGAACATGGCCTTCTCGTTCTACCAGTCGCTGAAGACGGTCCCGCGCGATCTCGAGGAAGTGTCGGCCGGTTTCCGGCTCTCCGGCTGGCAGACGTTCTGGCAGCTCGAGGCGCCGTTCGCGGTGCCGGGCCTGATCTGGAACACGATGATGTCGATGTCGGGCGGCTGGTTCTTCGTCGTCGCGTCGGAGGCGATCACGGTGGGCGACACCACGGTGAGCCTGCCCGGCGTCGGCTCCTACATCGCCAAGGCCAACGAATCCGGCGACTGGAGGGCGATCCTGGCCGCGGTGGCGACCATGGCGCTCGTCATACTCGCTTACGACCAATTGCTGTTCCGGCCGGTTATCGCCTGGGCCGGAAAGTTCCGGGTCGAGACCAGCGCGTCTCAGACGCAGGAGGAGAGCTGGGCGCTCGACTTGCTGCGGCGCACGAAATGGATGCGCGCGCTGTGGATGCCGCTCGTGCGCCGGATGCGGGCGATCGCGCTGTGGCGGCTGGAGTTTCCGTGGACGCGCGGCGGCGGACCGGCGTCGGCGAATTCCGGCGCGCGCGTCGTCGCTCTCGACTGGGCTTGGTACGCGCTGGTCGCGGCGCTGACCGCCGGGGCGCTGCATTACGCCGTTTCCTACATGGCGGCGTCGCTGACCTTCGCCGACGTCGGCGTGGCAGCGCTCCTGACCTTCTACACGTTGCTGCGCGTCGTCGCGCTGATGGCGCTGGCGACGGCGGTCTGGGTTCCGATCTCGGTGATGATCGGGCTGAACCCGAAGCTGTCGGCGGCGATCCAGCCGCTCGCGCAATTCCTCGCGGCGTTCCCCGTCAACCTGTTGTTCGGCGCTGCGGTGAGCCTCGTGCTGACGTTCGACCTGAATCCGGACGTCTGGCTGAGCCTGCTGATCGTGTTCGGCACGCAATGGTACATCGTGTTCAACGTGATCGCGGGCGCGACCGCGTTCCCCAACGACCTGCGGGAGGCGGCGGCGAACTTCCGCGTGCGCGGCTGGCAATGGTGGCGCAGCGTGATCCTGCCCGGCATCTTCCCCTATTACTTCACCGGGGCGCTGACGGCGTCCGGCGGCTCTTGGAACGCGGCGATCGTCGCGGAATACGTGACCTGGAAGGGCAAGACGGTGGCCGCCCACGGCATCGGCGCCTATATCGCGGAGGCGACCGCGAAAGGCGACTTCCCGCGCATCGTGTTGGGCGTGGCCTCGATGTCGATCGTCGTCACGCTGTTCAACAGGCTGTTCTGGCGGCGGCTTTACGCCTACGCCGAGCGCCGGCTGCGCCTGTGACGCCGGAACGACGGAGGACGACATGAACGCCGACGCCCCTCTCCTCGACGTCTCCCGCGTCGGCCAGCGTTACGTGAAGGGGTCCGGCGAAGCGGGCCCTCCGGTGCTCGACGACGTCTCGATGACGCTGCGCGAGGGCGAGATCGTCGGCCTGCTCGGCCGCTCGGGCTGCGGCAAGTCGTCGTTGCTGCGCATCATCGCAGGCTTGGCGAAGCAGACCA
>JAGWKJ010000007.1 GCA_028865375.1 Hyphomicrobiales bacterium
CCGGGCGCTCGCCCGCGCCGCCGTCGACGACCCGATCGCCGCGTTGATTTCCGGGGGCGCGCCGGCACGTCCCGTCGCGGCCCCGCGCGCGGTCGCGCAGGCGGCCCCGGCCGATCCCGCGGTCGGCCGCGCGCTCGTCAAGCTCGGTTTCCTGAAGCCAACCGAAGCGGGGCGACCCTCGGCGCTCGACTCCGCGCTCGCCAAGTTCGCGCGCGCGCAGGGGCTCTCGACGGCGCCTTACGCGCGCCATCTCGCGCTGGTGCATCTGTCGCGCGCGTCCGGCGTCGCGATACCTTGAGGCGCCGTCCATGCGGCTGCGCGCCGACATCTGGGTCGCCGCCTATCTGCGGCGCTGCGCCGTCGAGGGCGCGCAAGCCTATCTGACGCGACGCGGTTCCCCGGAGGCCGGCGCGATCTTCGTCAGGCTAGACCGGCTCGACGGCCGCGTCGCGCTGTTCGCGCCGGCGCCACAGAGCGAACTCGACGATTCGGGCGACCGCCGCTTCGCCCGCCGCCATCGCGAGGAATGGATCGACGCGGCCGCCGCCGCAGAGGCGATCCGCCGCGAGGGCGAGTTCGATCCCGACCTTTGGCTCGTCGACGTCGACGACCGGGCGGGCAGGCATTTCCTCGATCTCGCCGAGGGATCCGCCGCCCCGCCGCGCAATTGACGGAACGTTAACCGACGACGGGGGTAAATGCCGGTGATTCCCGGCCTCGCGGCCGGGCGGGGGCCGGGCGATGGGCGAATTGGTGAGCTTCGAAACGCGATGCGCGGGGCGCGAGCGTCGAACCATGCCGTCGCGACCGGCGGGCGAGGCGACGATCCTGTTCTTCACCGGCGTGCGCTACGAGCGCATGGCGCCGGCGCCCGATCCCAACGACCCGCCGCGGCTGGGCGCGCCGGGCGGCCAGCCGCGGGGTCGGCGACGCCGGGCGTCGTAGGACGCGTCCCGACCCGCATTGACGCCGTGCGCGCGGCCCGCCACTGATCGGTCGATGGACGATCTCCCCGACGGTCCGGCGGGCGGCGGCGCGCTCGCGCAGAACATCGTGCATTTCGCGCGCGCGTTGCGCGAGGCCGGCCTGCCGGTCGGACCCGGCGCCGCGCTCGACGCGGTGGCGGCGGTCGAGGCCGCCCGCATCGGCGCCCGCGAGGACTTCCGCGCCGCTTTGCGGGCGACGCTGGTCAAGAAACGCGAGCAGGCGCCGGTGTTCGAGCGCGCGTTCGAGCTCTATTGGCGGCGCAAGGGCTTCGTCGAGAAGATGCTGGCCGCGCTGTCGCCGCAGGCGACGCCCAAGGAGCAGCAGAAGCGCCGCGCCGATCCCGGCGCGACGCGGGTGGCGGAAGCCTTCCTGAAGGCCAAGCCGAGGCCCGAGGCGGCCGCGCCCTCGCTCGACCTCGACGCCAGGCTCACGATGTCGTCGGCCGAGGTCCTGCAACGCAAGGACTTCGCCCAGATGACGACCGACGAGATCGCCGCCGCGATCGCCGCCATCGACCGTCTCGAGATCGCCGACGACGCGCGCGCCACGCGCCGCCACCGGGCCGATCCGACGGGCCGCCGGCCCGACCCGCGCATGGCGATGCGGCGCGTGGCGCGCTCCGGCCCCGACGCGATCGCGCTCGCCTGGCGTTCGCCCCGCGTGCGGCCGCGCCCGGTGGTGGCGATCTGCGACATCTCGGGCTCGATGGCCGACTACACGCGCGCGTTCCTGCATTTCCTGCATCGGCTCGGCGAGGCGCGCGGCGACGTCACGACCTTAGTGTTCGGCACCCGGCTCACCAACGTCACGCGCCAGCTCCGCCGGCGCGACGTCGACGAGGCGCTCGACCGCTGCGCGGCGGGCGTCGCCGATTGGGCGGGCGGCACGCGCATCTCCTCGGCGCTGCATCGCTTCAACAAGGACTGGTCGCGCCGCACCCTGGGGCGCGGCGCGATCGTGCTGCTGTTCACCGACGGGCTCGAACGCGACGGCGACGGCGAGGCGGACCTCGGCGCCGAGACGCGGCGCCTGCGGCTGTCGAGCCACCGCTTGATCTGGCTCAACCCGCTGCTGCGCTACGCGGCCTTCGCGCCCAAGGCGGCGGGCGTGCGCGCGATGCTGCCCGAGGTCGACGAGTTCCGCCCCGTCCACGACCTCGCATCGATCTCCGCGCTCGTGGCGGCGCTGAACGACGGGCGTCCCGGCGCCGCCGACCCGAGGCGATGGCTGCGCGCGGACGGGTGAGGCGGGGGACGGATTCGCAAAACCGTCAATTCCATCCTACATTGATGGGGTCCGACGGAATCGCGCCGGGAGGCCCCGGCGCCTTCGCGAAAGGCCGCGGCTGTGACGGTGCACGTTCATCCCACGACGCCCCAAGGCTGTCCGGCGCTCGTGCTGAACGCCGACTTCCGGCCGCTCAGCTATTATCCGCTGTCGCTGTGGTCCTGGCAGGACGCGATCAAGGCCGTGTTCCTCGACCGCGTGAACATCGTCTCCGAATACGACACGTTCGTGCGCAGCCCGAGCTTCGAGATGCGGCTGCCCTCGGTGGTGTCGCTGAAGAGCTACGTGAAGCCGTCGCGCCACCCTGCCTTCACGCGGTTCAACGTGTTCCTGCGCGACCGTTTCTCGTGCCAGTATTGCGGCTCGCGCGACGACCTCACGTTCGACCACGTCGTGCCCCGCTCCAAGGGCGGCGTGACCTCGTGGGAGAACGTCGTGGCGGCGTGCTCGCCGTGCAACCTGCGCAAGGGCGACCGCCTGCCGCGCGAGGTGCACATGTTTCCCGCGCACGCGCCTTATCAGCCGACCGTGCACGACCTGCACCAGAACGGCCGCCTGTTCCCGCCGAACTACCTGCACGAGAGCTGGCTCGACTACCTCTACTGGGACAGCCCGCTCGAGCCGTGAGGCCGTGCGCGCGCGCACCGCGCGCCGCGGAGCTTCGGCGCATCGTCCCTTCCATGGCGCGGAACGGTCCGCACCGGAAGGAGACCGCCATGAAAGCCCTGATGCTCGCGGCCTTGGCCGCCTTCGCGGCGCTCGAAAGCTCCGCCTACGCGCTGAACCCGCAGCCGCTGCCGCCCGGCGCCCACGCGCCTTCGACGCCGTCGGGCGCGTCGCCCGCGTTCCACGAGCCGCCGGATCCTTGCTTCTCGTGCTCGAACGCCCGGGCGCTCAATCCGCAGCCGCTGCCGCCCGGCTGAACGCGCCGATCCCCGCGCGCCGCGTGGCGCGCGGGGAAGGCGGCTGCGCTTACTTCAGCGCCTTCATGGCGTCGTCGGCCTGCATCGCGCAGCCGGCTTCGTCGTGCGCCTTCATCTTGTCCGACGCCATCATCATGTGGTCGCCGGCCATCTTGTTCTTGGCGGCGTCGTGCGAGGTCATCATGGCCTCGTGGACGGCCTTCATCTTGGTCGCGCAATCGTCGGCCGCGTAGGCCGGCGCGGCGACGGCGCCGAAGGCGGCGATGGCGAGCGCGAAGGCGAGGGTGCGGGTCATGTCGGGTCTCCCGTTGGTCTGCCCGCGCTTTCCGCGGACGGGGGGAGACATGCCGGGCGGCCCGCGCAACCGCCATCCAACGCTTCGTGAGGGATGCGCGCGACGCGATGACGGACGCGTGATCGCCCCGCGTTCAGGCGGCTTCGCTCTCCGCCGGTTCGCGTTCGACCTCCGAGCCCGGCGCCAGCGTTACGCGCAGCCCGTCCAGCGCGTCGGAGGTCAGGATCTGGCAGGACAGGCGCGACAGCGGGCCCACACCCGGCGCCTCGTCAAGCCGGTCGAGCTCGTCGGCCTCGGGCGCGGGCAGGCGAGCGGCCCAATTTTCGTCGACGTAGACGTGGCAGGTCGCGCAGGCGCACGCGCCGCCGCATTCGGCGCGGATGCCGATCCCCCAGTCGCGGATCACTTCCATCACGCGCCAGCCGGACTCTGCTTCCAGCCGGTGTTCGCGGCCGCGACGGTCGACGACAAAGACGTGCACGCGCGCCCCCTCAACCGGCCGGCCGGCGCAGCCATGGACGGCCGCCCACCGCCACGTCGCCCGAAAATCCCGGCTGATAGTGGAGGGCTACGGCGGCCGGCGCATTGACGCGGCGCAAGGTCGCCAGCGAGCGCGGATCGGTCACCTCGAAGCTGTCGAAGCCGCAGCGCATCATGTGGGGCAGCGAATCGTAGACGACGTCGCCCACCGCGCGCAGCTCGCCCTCGTAGCCGCGGCGACGCAGCAGGCGCGCGGTCGAATAGGGACGGCCGTCGGCGAACTTCGGGAACGCGAGCGCGATCAGCGCGAAGCGGCGGGAAAGCGCGACGAGATCGCCGACTTCCTCGCCCGGCTCGATGCGCAGGCCGACCGGGCCCTCGCGGGTGGTCAGCGCCTCGGCGCGTTCGCGCCAAAGCGCCGCGCCCACGACGACGGGCGACACGCCGTCGTCGAGGTCTCCCGGCGCCAGCGGGCGCCAGGGGTCGATGTCCTTGAAGCCGTGCCGGGTCCAGATCGCCATGGTCGCCTCCGAAGTCAGATGCCGCCGCCGGCGTCGAGCGCGCCGAGGTGGATGCCGCATTCCGTCTTGCCCCGGCCGCGCCAGCGGCCCGCGCGCGGATCCTCGCCGTGGACGACCGGCGACGTGCAGGGCATGCAGCCGATCGAGGGAAAGCCCTTGGCGACGAGCGGGTGGGCGGGAAGCGAATGTTCGCGCGCGTAGTCGACGACGTCGCGCGCGCTCCAGCCGGCGAGCGGATTGACCTTGGTGCGCGGCCCTTCGGCCTCGAACAGCGGGAGCGCCGCGCGCGTCGCGGCCTGATGGCGCTTGCGCCCGGTGATCCAGGCGTCGAAGCCTTCGAGCGCGTCGGCGAGCGGGGCGACTTTGCGGATCGCGCAGCAGCGGTCGGGATCGCGCGACCACAGGAAGTCGTCGCCGTCCTCGGCCGCGGTCGCCGCGGGCTTGGGGCCATGGACGCGCACGTCCTTCAGGCCGAGCCGTTCGACCAGCAGGTCGCGATAGGCGAGCGTCTCGGGGAAATGGCGGCCGGTGTCGACGAACACGACGGGCGTGGCGGGATCGACCGAAGCGACCAAGTGCAACAGCGCGGCGCTGTCGGCGCCGAAGCTCGACACCAGCGCGATGCGGCCGGGGAACAGGTCGCCGATCGCCAGCCGCAGCAGCGCGCGCGCGCCCAGCGCGCCGAAACGGCCCTCGATCCGCGTGGCGGCGACCTGGTCGCCGAACAGCCTTACGTCGTGGGCGGTCATGTCAGATGTCCTGTCCGGCGCTGCGGTCGTAGAGCGCCTCCTTGAACGGCGCCATGCCGACGCGGCGGAACGTGTCGATGAAGATTTCGTCCGGCCGCGCGCGCAGCTGTTCGTAGGTCGCCACGATCGCCTCGACCGCGTCGACCACGCCCTCGCGCGGGAAGCCCGGACCGGCGATCTGGCCGATCGAGCAGGTCTCGTCGTCGGCGCCGCCGAGCGTGATCTGGTAGGTCTCCTCGCCCTTGCGCTCGAGGCCGAGGATGCCGATGCCCGCCACGTGGTGGTGGCCGCAGGCGTTGATGCAGCCGCTGATCTTGATCTTCACCGGCCCCAGCGAACGCGCGCGCGCGCCGTCGCCGAAATGGCTGGACAGCGCCTGCGCCACGGGAATCGAGCGCGCGGTGGCGAGCGCGCAATAATCGAGGCCGGGGCAGGCGACGACGTCGGAGATCAGCCCGGCGTTGGGCGTGGCGAGTCCCGCCGCCGCGAGCCGGTCGTAGACCGCGGGAAGGTCGTCGAGCGGCACGTGGGGCAGCACGAGGTTCTGCTCGTGCGAGACGCGGATCTCGTCGCCGGAATGCGCCTCCGCGAGGTCGGCGACCGCGTCCATCTGGTCGGCCGACGCGTCGCCGGGGATGCCGCCGATCGGCTTCAGCGACACCGTGACGATGCAATGGCCGGGCACGCGATGGGGCAGCGCGTTGGCGGCGAGGAAATCGGCGAAGCGCGCGTCCTTGGCGGCGCGCGCGCGGCAGGCGTCGGAGACCGCGGCGCGCGGCGCGAGCGGCGGCGGCGCGAAATAGGCGCGGATGCGCGCGACTTCCTCGTCGGGCAGGCGCAAGTCGGCGTTGGGCGCGGCGGCGAACTCGCGTTCGATCTCCTCGCGGATCGCCTCGGCGCCGGTCTCGTGGACGAGGATCTTGATGCGTGCCTTGAACTTGTTGTCGCGCCGGCCCTCGAGGTTGTAGACGCGCAGCACCGCGTCGACATAAGCGAGCAGGTCGGCCTCGGGCAGGAAGTCGCGCACCTTGTGGCCCACCATCGGCGTGCGGCCGAGCCCGCCGCCGACCCACACCGAGAAACCGAGCGCGCCCGAGGCGTCGCGCACGAGCTGGAGGCCGATGTCGTGCGCCTGCACCACCGCGCGGTCGCTCGCCGCGCCGTTGACGGCGATCTTGAATTTGCGCGGCAGGAACGAGAACTCCGGATGCAGCGACGACCATTGCCGCACGATCTCGGCGTAGGGGCGCGGATCGGCGAGCTCGTCGGCGGCCGCGCCGGCGAAATGGTCGGCGGTGACGTTGCGGATGCAATTGCCCGAGGTCTGGATCGCGTGCATCTCGACGCTCGCCAGCTCGGCGAGGATCGCGGGCACGTCCTTCAGCGCGGGCCAGTTGAACTGCAGGTTCTGCCGCGTCGTGAAATGGCCGTAGCCGCGGTCGTATTTCCGCGCGATGTCCGCGAGCTTGCGCATCTGGCGCGACGACAGCGTGCCATAGGGCACCGCGATGCGCAGCATGTAGGCGTGCAGCTGGAGATAGAGCCCGTTCATCAGCCGATGCGGGCGGAACTGCTCCTCGCTCATCTCGCCCGACAGCCGGCGGCCGACCTGGTCGGCGAATTGCGCGACCCTTCCGTCGACGAAGGCGCGGTCGAATTCGTCGTAGCGATACATCGGCGGCCTCAGGCGGCGCGGGCGGCGGGCGCCGCCTGCTTGCCGAGGTCGAGCCTGACGGTGGGGCCGAGCGCCCGGATCGCCTCGCGCAGCGCGACCGGCCGAGGCGCGCCGCCGCGGCGCTCGACCGCGAAGAGATAGGGATCGACCACGACGTCGGCGGCTTCGTCTGCCTTGGCGCTCGCCAGCGCCGCGTCGGCGTCGGGCGCGGCGTCGAACACGGCCGCGTCCTCGATCCGCTCGCGCCAAACAAATCCATCGGCGCCGCCTTGCGCGAAGAACACGACCACGCCGTCGGCAAGGCGGTTGGCGCTGATGATCTGGCTCGGCGAATGGCTTGGCATGACGCGCTCCTCAAGGCGCAAAGCACCTTGCGGAAGCGGTTATACGATCATTTCACAAAAAAAATCCATACAAAAATTTTAAGCGCATAGTTTCAGCGTATTTTATGTTAATCGGTGTCCTAAAATATTTATCCCCTCAATGTCGCCCCGACCCGTTTCGCCGCTTCGGCGACGATCTTGGCGCCCACGGCGTCGATTTCGGAATCGGTCAGCGTCTTTTCGCGCGGTTGCAACGTAACGTTGACGGCGAGCGACTTGTGGCCGTCGGGCACGCCGGCGCCTTCGTAGACGTCGAACAGGCCGGCATCGGCGATCAGCGCGCGGTCGGCCGCGCGCACCGCCTTCAGGAGGTCGGCGGCCTTCACGTCACGCGGGACGACGAAGGCGAAATCGCGCTCGACCGGCATCAGCTCCGACTTCTCGAACTTGCCGCGCGCGCGCGTCGGCTTCGCCTTGGGCGGCGCGAGCGCGTCGAGCAGGATCTCGAAGCCGACCAACGGCCCCTTGACGTCGAGGGCGTCGAGCGTGGCGGGATGGAACTCGCCGAACCAGCCGATCGTCGTCGGGCCGAATTGCAGCTTGGCGGAGCGGCCGGGATGCAGGAAGTCCGGCCCGCCGGCGACGATCTGCAAGCCCGCCACCGGCGCGCCGATGGCTTCGAGCAGCGCCAACGCGTCGCCCTTGGCGTCGAACGCGTCGACCGGGCCGGCCGCGCCGTCCCAATGCCGGCCGGCGCCGAAGCGCTTGGCCGTGCCGCGGCGAACCGCGGCCGCGGCGGTGCGCTGGCCGCCGTCGTCCGCGCGCTCGAACGTCTGCCCGATCTCGAACAGCGCGACGTCGCCGAAGCCGCGAGACGCGTTGCGGCCCGCCGCCGCGATCAGGCCCGGCGCGAGCGAGGGCCGCATGTCGGAGAGTTCGGCGGCGATCGGGTTGGCGAGCGCGAGCTCCGGCTTGCCGCCGCCGAAGGCGCGCGCGCGGTCGGCCGAAACGAATGACCAGGTCACCGCCTCGTCGAGACCTTGGGCGGCGAGAGCGCGTCGGGCCGCGCGCACGCGCTTCTGCAAGAGGGTGAGCGGCGAGGCGATCGGGCCCTGTCCCGGGCGGGGCAGGGGACGCGAAGTCACGCGGTCGAGGCCCGCGATGCGCACGATCTCCTCCACCACGTCGGCCTTGGCGGCGACGTCGGGCCGCCACGTCGGCACCGTGACGAGCGCCGTCTCTTCGCCGTCGCCGACCCCGAACCCGAGCCGGCGCAGGATGTCGCGCGCCTCGTCGGCGGGCACGTCGACGCCCGTCAGGCGCCTGGTCTCGCTCCAGGGGAACGGGAACGCCGCGCGCGTGGCGTCGATCGCGCCGGCGAGCTCGACCCTCGAGTGCTCGCCGCCGCAGGTCGAGATCACGAGCCGGGTGGCGAGATCGAGGCCGGGCAAGCAGAACGCCGGGTCGACGCCGCGCTCGAAGCGGTAGCGCGCGTCGGTGACGATGCCGAGCTTGCGGCCCGCCTGCGCGATCGAGAGCGGGTCCCAAAGCGCGCTCTCGATCAGCACGTCGGTCGTGCCCTCGTCGCAGCCGGTGCGCTCGCCGCCCATCACGCCGGCGATCGATTCCACGCCCGCGTCGTCGGCGATGACCACGATGGAGGGATCGAGCGCGCGCTCCTTGCCGTCGAGGCAGAGCAGCGTCTCGCCGGCGGCGGCGCGGCGCACCACGAGCGCGCCCTTCACCTTCGCGGCGTCGAACACGTGCAGCGGCCGCCCGCGGTCGAACGTGAGGTAGTTGGTCACGTCGACCAGCGCGTTGATCGGCCGCATCCCGATCGCGGTCAGGCGTCGGCGCATCCACTCGGGCGAGGGGCCGTTGCGCAATCCGCGCACGAGGCGCAGCGCGAAGGCGGGGCAGAGCCTTGCGTCGGCGGCGGTGAAGTCGAGCTTGACGGGCGTGGGGCAGGGGATCGCGCCGGCGAGGGCGGCTGCGTCCTTGGTCTTGAGCGTGCCCAGCCCGGCGGCGGCGAGGTCGCGCGCGATGCCCGCCACGCCCGCCGCGTCGGGCCGGTTGGGCGTCAGGTTGATCTCGATCGTGGGATCGTCGAGTCCGGCATAGGCCGCATAGGCCATGCCCACCGGCGCGTCGGCGGGCAGGTCGAGGATGCCGTCGTGGTCGTCGGAGATCTCGAGCTCGGCGCCCGAGCACAGCATGCCCTCGGACTCGACGCCGCGGATGACGCCCTTGGCGAGCGTGATCCCCTTGCCGGGAATGAACGTTCCCGCCGGAGAGAACACGCCGGTCATGCCGCTCCGCGCGTTGGGCGCGCCGCACACGACCTGCGCCGGCGCGGCGGCGCCGAAGTCGACGACGCAGACGCGCAGCCGGTCGGCGTTGGGATGGGGCTTGGCGTCGAGCACGCGCGCCACGACGAAGCCCTTCAGCTTGGCCGCCGGGTCGCCGATGCGCTCGACCTCGAGGCCGACGCGCGTCAGCGTCGCCGCGATCTCGCCGAGCGAGGCGGTCGTGTCGAGATGGTCCTTGAGCCAGCCGAGCGTGAATTTCATCGGGAAGGTGTCCGTTTGCGGGCGTGCGGACGCTTAAAGCGCGCGAAGGGTCGCGGCAAGGCGCGCGCATGCGCGTTGACGCGCGGGAGCACGGGGGAAATAGTAGGTCGCGGCGAGATAGGCGGCACCGATCCGCGCCCCGCCGGGAGGGACGTTCCATGCGACACGCGTTCAAATTGATTGCCGCCGCTGCGGTCTGCGCGACGATTTCGGCGCCCGCTCTCGCCGGCGACCCCGCCTCGTGCAAGACGGTGCGCTTCGCCGACGTCGGCTGGACCGACATCACCGCGACCACCTCGATCACGATGAACCTGCTCGAAGGCCTCGGTTACGCGCCCAAGTCGACGGTGCTGTCGGTGCCCGTGACCTACGCCTCGATGAAGAACAAGGACATCGACGTCTTCCTCGGCAACTGGCAGCCGAGCATGGAAAACGATCGCAAGCCCTACGTGAAGGACGGCTCCGTGGTCGTCGTGGGCGCCAACCTGCCCACGGGCGCCAAATACACGCTGGCGGTGCCGGAATACACTTGGAACAAAGGCCTGAAGGACTTCGCCGACATCCAGAAGTTCAAGGATTCGCTGCAAGGCAAGATCTACGGCATCGAGCCCGGCAACGACGGCAACCGGCTGATCCTGGGCATCATCAAGGCCGGCGACTTCGGCCTCAAGGACTGGAAGCTCGTGGAGTCGAGCGAGCAGGGCATGCTCTCGCAGGTGCAGAGCGCGACGAGCCACAAGCAGGACGTCGTGTTCCTCGGCTGGGCGCCCCATCCCATGAACGTCAATTTCAAGATCAAGTACCTCACCGGCGGCGACAAGACGTTCGGCCCCGATTTCGGCGGCGCGATCGTCTACACCAACGAGCGCGCCGGGTTCGCCGCGCAATGCCCCAACGCCGCCAAGCTCGTCGCCAACATGAAGTTCACCGTCGACGAGGAAAACGTCGTGATGAGCAAGATCCTCGGCGGCGGCGAGGACGGGCCGACCGCGGCCGCGGAATGGCTGAAGGCCAATCCGGGCGCGGTCGACGCGTGGCTCGCCGGCGTGACGACCTTCGACGGCAAGCCGGGCCTCGCGGCCGTGAAGGCCAACATCGAGAAGTGACGGCGGACGCGGCGCGCCGTTCCGGCGGCGCGCCGATTTCGCGGCGGCGAATGCGGGGGGCGTCGTGGAAAGCTGGCTCAGGGCCCACAAGCTGCCCATCGGGTTGATGGCGAAGGACGCCATCGCCTGGCTGCAGGACCACGCGTCCTGGTTCTTCGACGCGCTGACCAACCTGATCGATTCGACCGTCGACGGCGCCACCGGCCTGCTGACGGCCGTGCCGGCGCCGGCGCTGATCGCCGCCTTCGCCGCCGGGACGTGGTGGCTGCATCGTTCGTGGCGCCTCGCGCTGTTCGTCGTGCTCGCCTGCCTGCTGGTGGTCGACCTCGGCTATTGGCGCGCGACGCTGGAGACGCTGTCTCTGGTCGGGTTCTCGACCGCGGCCAGCGTGGCGATCGGCGTGCCGCTGGGCATCGCGGCCGCGCACCGGCCGTTGCTCTACGCCGCGCTGCGGCCCGCGCTCGACCTGATGCAGACCTTGCCGACCTTCGTCTACCTGATCCCCACGCTGGTGCTGTTCCATCTCGGCTCGGCGCCGGGCCTGATCTCGACCGTGATCTTCGCCGTGCCGGCGCCGATACGGCTCACCCACCTCGGAGTGACCTCGACGCCGCGGCCCCTGATCGAGGCCGGCGAGGCGTTCGGCGCCACGCGCCGCCAGCTGCTGTGGAAGGTCGAGCTGCCCTACGCGCTCCCCACCATCATGGCGGGCATCACGCAATGCATCATGCTGTCGCTGTCGATGGTGGTGATCGCCGCGCTGGTGGGCGCGTCGGGCCTTGGCGTGCCCGTCGTGCGCGCGCTGGGCAGCGTCAACATCCCGATGGGCATCGAGGCCGGGCTGTCGATCGTGCTGCTGGCGATCGTGCTCGACCGCGTCTGCCGCGCGCCGGCCGGGAGGACCTGAGGCCATGCCGGCGATCGCCTTCGAGGACGTGGACATCGTGTTCGGCAAGCGCCGCCGCGAGGCGCTGGAAATGGTCGACCGCGGAGCCGCGCGCGAGGAGATTCTCGCCAGGACGGATTGCGTTCTGGGCGCGGCGGGCGTGAACCTCTCCGTCGAGCCCGGCGAGATCTGCGTCCTGATGGGCCTGTCGGGCTCCGGCAAGTCGACCATCCTGCGCGCGGTCAACGGCCTCAACAAGGTCGCGCGCGGCCGCG
This sequence comes from Hyphomicrobiales bacterium, assembly GCA_028865375.1. GTDB lineage: Bacteria > Pseudomonadota > Alphaproteobacteria > Rhizobiales > Beijerinckiaceae > JAGWKJ01. Next base: position 12,078 of record JAGWKJ010000007.1, read on the forward strand.
TGCTGGTCGAACACGCCGGCGGGACGGTCGACGTCGCGTCCTGCGGGCCGGACGTCCTGCGCGAATTGCGCACGCGGCGGATCGCCATGGTGTTCCAGCAATTCGCGCTGCTGCCGTGGCGGACGGTGGCCGAGAACGTCGCGCTGGGCCTCGAGCTGCGCGGCGCCGGACGCGACGAGATCCGCCGCGTCGTCGAGGAGAAGCTCGCGCTCGTCTCGCTGACGCCTTGGGCCGGCAAGCGCGCGCACGAACTGTCGGGCGGGATGCAGCAGCGCGTTGGCCTCGCGCGCGCCTTCGCCACCGACGCCGACGTCCTGCTGATGGACGAGCCGTTTTCCGCGCTCGACCCGCTGATCCGCGACAAGCTGCAGGACGAGTTGCTCGCCCTGCAGCGCACGCTGCGCAAGACGATCCTGTTCGTCAGCCACGATCTCGACGAGGCGCTGAAGATCGGCAACCGGATCGCGATCCTGGAGGGCGGCCGCGTGGTGCAATGGGGCGGGGCGGAGGACATCCTGCTGCGGCCAGCCAACGACTACGTCGCCGAGTTCGTCAAGCACATGAACCCGCTCAACGTGCTGCGCGGCGTCTCGCTGATGCGGCCGGCGGCGACCCTGCGGCGCGACGGCGCGGCGGTGCTGCTCGACGAGGCGGGCCGCGTGCGCGTCGACCTCGACGCCGACGGCCGTCCGGTCGCCTGCTCGCTCGACGGGCGGGCCGGCGCGCTCGGACGCGCCGATTCCGAGACGGGCGAACTCGCGTCGGGCGAGGGGTCGGACGTCGTGGTGGCGTCGATCGAGCTGAAGATGCGTTCGGCGATCGCGCTGCGCCGCCGCTCGGGCCACCCGATCGTGCTGGTCGACGCGCTCGGCCGAATGGCCGGCCTGTGCGGCGACGAGGAAATCTACCGCGCGCTGCTGGGCCGGCGCGGCGCCCCGTGAGCCCGCCGCGACCGCCCGCGTCCGCTCACTTCTCGGTCAGCTTCAGCTCGATGCGGCGGTTCTTGGCGAAGGCGTCGGGCGTGTCGGCGGGGTCGAGCGGCTGGAACTCGCCGAAGCCGGCGGCGGCCAGCCGGTCGGGCGGCACGCCCTTCGATTTCAGGTAGCGCACCACGGCGATCGCGCGCGCCGCCGACAATCCCCAGTTCGATCCGAACGGGCTCTGCGCGCTGATCGGCGCCTTGTCGGTGTGGCCGTCCACCCTCAAGATCCACGGGATCTCCGGCGGTATGATCTGCGCCAGTTCGAGCAGCGACGGCGCGAGCTTGTCGAGCGCCGACTTGCCCGCGTCGCTGAGGTCGGCCTTGCCGACCGCGAACAGCAGCTCCGAGGAGAACACGAAACGGTCGCCCACGATGCGGATGCCCGGCCGGTCGCCGAGAATCTCGCGCAGGCGGCCGAAGAAATCCGAGCGGTAGCGCGCGAGCTGCTGCACCTTCTGGGCCAGCGCGACGTTGAGCCTCGCGCCGAGGTCGGCGATCCGCGCTTGCGAGCGCTTGTCGGCCGCTTCCGAGGCCGACAGCGCGTCCTCGATGGCGGCGAGTTGGCGGCGCAGCGCGGCGATCTGCTGGTTGAGCACGTCGACCTGCGCCAGCGCCTGCGCGGTCAGCGCCTTCTGCGAATCGAGCGCCGCGCCCGCCTTGGCCGCCGCCCCGCCGGCGCCGGCGAGGCCCGCTGCCGCCGCCGCCGCCGCGCCCTTCAGGCGCGCCTCTTCCTTCTGCGCCGCGCCCAAGGTGGCGCGCAACGACCCGAGATCGGTCTCCGCCTTGGCGCGTCCGGCGCGCTCAAGCGACAGCAATTGGGTGAGTTCGGCGACCTGCGATTCCAGCTTGGTCAGCGCGGTGTCCTTGCTCGTGACCTCGCGCGACAGGAAGAACTGCGACAGCATGAACACGCTGAGCAGGAAGATGATGACGAGCAGCATCGTCGACAACGCGTCGACGAAGCTCGGCCAATACTCGACGTGCCGGGTCGATCGCCGCGCCAGCGGCATGGCTCACCTCCGCTCGGCTTCGGCGGCAAGGCGCCGCAGCAGGGCGCGGACTTCCTGCTGCTGGTCGGATTGCGCCTCGACCCAGTCGCGGATCAGCTGCTGCTCCTGGCGCATGTGCTGCACGAGCCCCTGGATGCCTTCCGCGAGATTGGCCATGGCGGCGGTGGCGGCGCGTTGCGCGTTGGGGTCGGCGGCGGCGGCCAGCCGCTCCAGCGAGGCGCGGATGTCGGCGGCCGCGCTCGGGGGAAGCGCGGCTTGGGCCGGGGCCGCCACCGCGTGGGCAGGCGCGGTCGGCCGCATGTCGACGGGGTCGGCCGCGGTGGCGGCCAGCGCGTTTTCCAGCTCGTTGAAGAAGCGGTTCTGCGCCTGGCCGGCCTGCAGGTCGAGGAAGCCCAGGATCAGCGAACCCGCGAGGCCGAACAGCGAGGACGTGAACGACACGCTCATGCCGGCGATCGGCCGCGCCAGGCCGGCCTTCAGCGCGTCGAACATGACGCCGGCGTCCTTGCCCGCCTGCATCGAGTTGATGACCTCGGCGATCGAGCCCACCGTGCGCAGCAGGCCCCAGAACGTGCCGAGCAGGCCGAGGAAGATGAGCAGGTTGACGAGGTAGCGGTTCACGTCGCGCCCCTCGTCGAGCCGCGAGGCGACCGAATCGAGGATGACGCGCAGGGTCGGCGTCGAGATGTTGCGGAAGCCCGCGTCCTCGCCCAGCATCGTGGCCATCGGCGCCAGCAGGCGCGGCGATTTCGGCGGCCGCGCGACCGGGCCGAACATGGTGGAATTGACCCAATGGATTTCGCGGTTGAGCCGCAGCACCTGCGCGAAGGCGATCAATATGCCCAGCGCCAGCACGAACAGGATCAGCGCGTTCAGGCCCGGGTTGGCCCGGAAGGCGACCGCTATCTGCTCGTAGAGGATCAGCGCGACGAAGCCGACGATGACGAGGAACAACGCCATGCGCAGCAGGAAGCCGGCCGGTCCGCTGAGCCTGCGCCGCGCAAGTTCGCCCGCCAATCGCGCCTCCCGCCGACATGCCGTCGCCCGCGCTTTCGGCGGCGCGCGATCCGACGCCGGCAAACTAGCGCAAATGAGGCGCGCGTCGAACGGTTTTGTGGTTTCGCCGGCGCCGGCGACGTGATCGCCGAAAAAAGCGCCGCCGCGCCCTTGCTCCCCGCACGATGCGCGGTTATAGACCCGCCGCTTCCGGCAAAACGAGGGAGAGCGGCGGGGCCATAGCTCAGTTGGGAGAGCGCTTCAATGGCATTGAAGAGGTCGTCGGTTCGATTCCGTCTGGCTCCACCACCCCGTCCGTGAAAGCGTCCGCGTAGCCGATCCTTTTCCGCACGCTCCGTCCCGCTCCATTCGTGTTCTCGAAGGGCGAGGCGAAGGCGCGAACGGTGGTCGCCGCGGGCCGCGATCGGGTGAAGACTTAATTACGCCGAGGACAAAAGCCGAGACGCCGGGAAGATCGACCCGCTGCTGGCGAAGTTCGACCTCGAAGCCATAGCCGTCGCGGCGGCGCCGCGATCAGGTGCGGTCGCGCGGCTTGCCATCGGCCGCGCCGGCGGGCATAGCGGGGTCGTCGGAGACGTGGCCGAGAGGCTGAAGGCGGCGGTTTGCTAAACCGTTATAGGGTTGCAAAGCCCTATCGAGGGTTCGAATCCCTCCGTCTCCGCCAAGCGCCCGCCCGCTCCGACGAATTGCGCCGCGCGCCGCGACCCGTCGGCTTGGGATCGCGTTGGGGCGCTTGCGCCGGATCCCGCTTGGCCCGCGCGAAGCGACGCGCCATATTCCAAAACGCGCCCGTTTCGTGGATGATCGCGCCGCCCATATCGGGGGATCCATGAGCCAGCATCCGGCCGCGCCGCCGCGGGCCTCGAAGTTCCAGTCCTTCGCCGATACGGCCGATCCCGCGCAGGGTCCGCCGCGGCTGGCGGCGTTGCGCGCGCGGCTGGCGGCGCAGGGCCTCGACGGCTTCGTGGTCGGCCGCGCCGACGAATACCAGGGCGAATACGTGCCCGCCGGCGCCGAGCGGCTGGCGTGGCTGACCGGCTTCGGAGGCTCGGCCGGCACCGCGGTCGCGCTCGGCCATGCGGCGGCGCTGTTCGTCGACGGACGTTACGTTGAGCAAGCGGCGGCCCAGGTCGACACGCGCGCGTTCGAACGCCACAACGTCGCCGCCACGACGCCCGAAGCTTGGCTCGCCGCCAACGCGAAAGCCGGCGGGCGCATCGGCTACGACCCGATGCTGTTCACGCCCGGGCAGCGCGACCGGCTGCGGGCCGCGGCGCAAAAGGCCGGCGCGAGCCTCGTCGCGGCGCCCGACAATCCGCTCGACGCCTGCTGGACGGACCGGCCGGCGCCGCCTGCCGCACCGATCTGGATGCACCCGGCGAAGTTCGCGGGCGAGGGCGCGGCCTCGAAGATCGCGCGCGTGCGCAAGGCGCTGGGCGAGGCGGACGCGCTGCTGGTGAGCGATCCGCACGGGCTGGCGTGGCTGTTCAACCTGCGCGGCGGCGACGTTGCGCACACGCCGATCGCGCTCGGCCGCGCGCTGCTGCCGAAGTTCGGCAAACCGACGCTGTTCATGGCGCGCGAGAAGCTCCCGGCGCCGGTCCTGCGCGCGCTCGGCCGCGTCGCGCATCTCGCCGAACCGGCCGAGCTCGCCGAGGCCTTGGCGCGGCTGGGCCGCGACGGCCGCACGCTGAAGCTCGACGCCGCGACCGCGCCGGCCGCGTTCGCCGAAGCGGTGGAAGCCGCCGGCGGCAAGGTCGACGTCGGCGCCGACCCGATCGCCGCGATGAAGGCGCGCAAGAACGCTGCCGAACTCGCCGGCGCCCGCGCGGCGCATCTGCGCGACGGGGCGGCGCTGTGCGAATTCCTCGCCTGGTTCGACGCCGAGGCGCCCAAGGGCCGGCTCACCGAGATCGACGCGGCGCTCGCGCTCGAAGGCTTCCGCGTCGCCGCCGGCGGCCTGCGCGACCTGTCGTTTCCCTCCATCAGCGCCTTCGGCCCGCATGCCGCGATCCCGCATTACCGCGTCACCGAGAGGTCGAACCTGCGCATCGGGCGCGGCGTCTACCTGATCGACGGCGGCGGCCAATACGAGGACGGCACCACCGACGTCACGCGCACCGTGACGGTCGGCAAGCCGACGCGCGAGATGCGGGACCGCTTCACCCGCGTGTTGCAAGGCCACGTCGCGGTCGCCGCCGCGACTTTCCCCGCCGGCACGACCGGCGTGCAGCTCGACGCGCTCGCGCGCCGGCCGCTGTGGGAGGCGGGGCTCGACTTCGACCACGGCACCGGGCACGGCGTGGGCTCCTGCCTCTCCGTGCACGAAGGCCCGCAATCGCTGTCCAAGCGCGGCGCGGTCGCCATCGAGGCGGGCATGGTCGTCTCCGACGAGCCCGGCTATTACAAGCCCGGCGCCTTCGGCATCCGCTGCGAAAACCTGCTGGCGGCGCGCGAGGCGAAGCCCGCCGGCGCCGAGCGCGCGTGCCTCGGCTTCGAGACCCTGACGCTGGCGCCGTTCGACCTGCGGCTGCTGGACGCCTCGATGCTGACGCGCGCCGAACTGCGCTGGCTCGACGCCTATCACGCGCGGGTGCGCCGCGAGGTCGGCCCGCTGCTGTCGAAGCCGGCGCGGCGCTGGCTGGCCGCCGCCACCGCGCCGCTCAGCCGCCGCCGGCGCGCGTGAAATAGCGCGCGTAGATGCGCGCGTATTCGCCGCTCTCCTTGAGGCGCAGCAAGGCCGCGTCGACGTCGCGCCGGAGCGGGGAACCGCGCGGGAACAGGATGCCGTAGTCCTCCGGCTTCAGCACCCCGCCGACGAGTTCGGCCCTGCCGGCGCCGTCGTGCGACGCGAAATAAAGGAGGACCGGCGCATCGTATACGACCGCGTCGGCCTTGCCGGCGAGCAGGTCCGCCTCGGCCGGTTCGACCGCCCCATAGGGAATCGCCGTGATGCCGGCGGCGGCGAGGAACGCCTGCGAGGTCGAGCCGGCGACGGTGGCGACGCGCTTGCCCGGCAGGTCGGAGAGCCCGCTGACGTTGGTCTGCAATTGCTGCACGGTGAGCGCGCTCGTGACGGCGGCGGTGAAATAGGAGACGAACGTGACGCCGATGATCATCCAGGCCAGCGCGATCACGCGGCCGATGGGGCTCTTGGGATGTCCGGCGGTCTGCCCGACGAAGGTCGAAGCGGACCAGAACAGCGAGCGGAAGAAGCCGCCGAGCGCGGTGCGCGCGCCCACTTCCTCCGTTTCGTAGCGCCGTTCGAGGAAGAAGATCAGCGGCGCCGGCACGAGCACCAGGGCCAGCAGCGCCGCGATCAGCTGCAGGAAGCCGCGCGAGGTGAAGAAGGCGACGAAGCCAGGGGCCAGCGAATCCGCGCCGTGCGCGCGCGCCATGATCTGCACGCCGGCGTTGAAGATTGGTTGCGAGAAGTCGAACGCCCTGTCGCGTTCGGCGGTGACCGAGATCGCGGCGATCGCCGCGTCGTCGCCGCCGTTCCCCACCGCGCCGATCAGGTCGGGCAGCGTGTCCTTGACGTCGAAGGAATAGTCGAGCTTCGCCTCGCGCGCGATCGCCTTCCAGAGGTCGACGCTGAAGCCCGTCAGTCGGCCGTCGCGCTTCATCACGAATGGCGGCACCTCGCGCGTCGCGATCCTGAGCGGCGCGGCGGCCGCCG
>JAGWKJ010000234.1 GCA_028865375.1 Hyphomicrobiales bacterium
ACCTGTTCGCGCTCGATCCGCGCGTCGCGCCCACGCGCGCGGCGGAGGCCGCGGGGGTCGCGCGCGCCGAAGCGCTGGTGGCGCGCCACGCGCAGGACCACGGCGAGCCGCCGCGCCGGATCGCGATGGACCTGTGGGGCGGGCCGACGTTGCGCACCGGCGGCGAGGCCGTGGCCCAGGCGCTGGCGCTGATGGGCGTGCGCCCGACGCGCGACGCGGCGACCGCGCGCGTGTCGGGCTTCGAGGTCCTCGCCGTCGCCGCGCTGGGCCGGCCGCGCGTCGACGTGCTTCTGCGCGTGTCGGGCCTGTTCCGCGACATGTTCCCCGGCTTGATCGGCCTGATCGATTCCGCTGCCCGCGCGGTGGCGGCCCGCGCCGAAGAGGGCGACGACAATCCGCTGGCGCGGGAGGGCGCCGACGCGCCGCGCCTGTTCGGCCCGGCGCCGGGCGCCTACGGCGCGGGATTGGCGCGCGCGCTCGATCGCGACGATTGGCGGGACGTCGCCGACCTCGGCGCCGATTATCTCGCGCTGACCGACCATGCCTATGCCGGCGCGGGCGAAGCCCGGCGCGACGGATCGTTCGCCGCGCGCGCGGCCGCCGCCGACGCCCATGCGCTGGCCACCGACGCGCCCTCGCTCGACGCGCTGACGGGCGACGCCGGCGCCCATCACGCGGGAGGCTTCGCCGCGGCGTCGCGCGCGGCCGGCGGCGCGCCGACGCTCTACCACCTCGACGCCAGCGCGCCGGGCGCCGCGCGTGCACGGCCGCTCGCCGAGGAAATCGCGCGGATCGCGCGGGCCCGTCTCGTCAATCCCGTCTGGATCGCCGGCCTGAAGCGGCACGGCCATCGCGGCGCGGGCGAGATCGCCGAGGCGCTCGACAATCTCGCCGCCTATGCCGGCCTGGCGCAGGTCGCGCCCTCGCGCCTGTTCGACCTCTGCTTCGACGCCTATTGCGCCGACGCCGACACGCGACGCTTCCTGCGCGAGGCCAATCCCGCCGCCGCGCGCGCGATCGCCGGGCGCTTCCGCTCGCTGGCCGCGCGGGGGCTCTGGATCTCGCGGCGCAACTCGGTCGAGCCGCTGCTCGACGACCTCGCGGGGAGGGCGCCATGAGCGATCCCGCCCTGCGTCGGGGCTGGTGCCCGTCCGCCTTCGCGCCGATGGAATCGGGCGACGGCTTCGTGTTGCGCGTGCGCGCGCCGCGCGGACGCCTGGCGCTGGCGACATTCGCCGCGCTCTCGGCGCTCGGCGCCGACGGGCTCGAAGTGACGCGGCGCGGCAACCTGCAATTGCGCGGCTTCGCGCGAGCCGACGTGCCGGGCGCGCAAGATGCGCTGGCCGCGCTCGGCCTCGTCGACGGCGCGGCGCGGCGGGAGACGCCCTGCGACATCTGGGTTTCGCCCTACGCCGGTGACGATCCGTCCGCCCGTGGCGACGCGCTCGCCGTCCATGACGCGCTCGCCGCCGCCTTCTCCGCGTCGGCAATTCCCGCGCCCCCGTCGAAATATGCCGTCGCCATCGACGATGGAGGCGTGGCGACGCCGCTCGCGCCCGGCGTCGACGTGACGTTCCGGGTCGATGGCGACCGCGTCACCGCGACGTCGAGCGGGTCATCGACGCCCTTCGCCGCCGGCGCGACCGCCGACGCGCCGGCCATGCTGGCGCGCGCGCTCCGCGAAGTCGCGCGCAAGCCCGTCGTCGACGGTCCCGAGGCCTGGCGACCGCCTCTGGGCGTCCATCGCGTCGGCGCGCGCGCCTATGTCGGCTTCCAGCCGCCGTTCGGCGCCGTGTCGTCCGAGGGCGCCCTGCGCCTCGCGGACGCCGCCGGCCGCTTCGGCGTCGCCGAGTTCCGCTTCTCGCCGTCGCGCCGAATCGTCGCGCCGGCGAGCGCCGAAGCGGGCGCGGCCGCTTTCGCGCGCGCAGTCGACGCGCTCGGGTTCGTCCTGCGCGAGTCCGATCCGCTGGCGCGCGCCGAGGCGTGCGTCGGCGCCCCTCATTGCGGTCGCGCCACGACGCGGACACGGGACGACGCGCGCGCGCTGGTGGCGGCGCTCGGCGACGCGACGCCGGCGCTGCACGTCAGCGGTTGCGCCAAGGGATGCGCGAGCCCGTCGCGCCGCGCGTTCACGCTGGCGGGCGCGGCCGGCCGCTACGACCTCGTCCTCGACGGCACGCCGGGCGACGCCCCGACGGCGCGGGGCCTCGCCCTCGACGGCGCTTTGCGGGCGATCCGCGACGTGGCAATGCGGCGTGCGGGCGAGGACGCCCGAACGTCCTCGTACGAAGGGCCCGCGCATGTCGATTGACCACGTCCGCGACCCCGCGGCGATCTACGCCCGGTCCTTCGCGATCATCCGCGCGGAGGCCGACCTCGCGCGGTTCGACGCGCTGGAGGAGCGGATCGCGGTGCGCGTCATCCACGCCTGCGGCCTCGTCGAGACGGCGGCCCACGTCGACTTTTCGCCCGGCGCCGCGGCGGCGGCCGAAGCCGCGCTTCGCGGCGGCGCGCCGATCCTGTGCGATTCCGAGATGGTCGCGCGCGGAATCACGCGCGCGCGCCTGCCGGCCGAAAACGAGGTCGTGTGCGCGCTGAACGATCCGCGCGCCGCGCCGCTGGCCGCCGCGCGCGGGCTCACGCGCTCGGCCGCCGCGATTGACCTGCTGGCGCCGCGTCTCGGCGGCGCATTGGTGGCGATCGGCAACGCGCCGACCGCGCTGTTCCGCCTGCTCGAATTGATCGATTCCGGCGCGCCGCGGCCCGCCGCGGTCGTCGGCGTGCCGGTCGGCTTCGTCGGGGCCGCCGAATCGAAGGACGCGCTCGCGGCGCGGGCCGATCTCGCTTGGATCGTGGTGCGCGGCCGCCGCGGCGGCAGCGCGATGGCGGCCGCCGCGGTCAACGCTCTGGCGAGCCCGCGCGAATGACCGGCGCGCGCCTCATAGGGGTGGGCGTCGGGCCGGGCGACCCCGAGCTGCTGACGGTGGCCGCCGTGCGCGCCATCGAGGCGGCGCCGGTCGTGGCCTGGTTCGCCAAGGCCGGCCGGCGCGGCCACGCCCGCACGGTCGCCGACGTCTGGATGAAGCCCTGCGTCGAGATCGCGCTCGACTATCCGCTCACCACCGAGATCGCCTTCGACGATTCCCGCTACCGGTCGGCGCTGCGCGCCTTCTACGACGCCTCGTCGCTGGCGCTCGACGCCCACATCGACGCCGGCCGCGACGTGGCGCTGCTGTGCGAGGGCGACCCGATGTTCTACGGCTCGTTCATGCACGTGTTCGAGCGCCTCGCGCCGCGCCGTCCGGTGAAGGTGATACCGGGAATCACCGGCATGTCGGGCTGCTGGAGCGCCGCGCTGGCGCCGATGACCTGGGGCGACGACGCGCTCGTCGTGTTGCCGGGTACGCTGCCGGAAGACGCGCTGGCGCGTCGCCTGCGCGAAGCCGACGCGGCGGTGGTGATGAAGATCGGCCGCAACTTCGACAAAGTGCGCCGCGCCATCGAGGAGGCCGGGTTGACGGATCGCGCGATCTACGTCGAGCGCGGCACGCAGGGCGCGCAGCGCATCGTGCCGATGGCGGAGGCGGGCGGCGTCGCGGCGCCCTATTTCTCGCTGGTGCTGGTGCCCGGCCGCGGGAGACGCCCATGACCGGACGCCTCGATGTCGTCGGGCTCGGCGCCGGCGATCCCGATTGGCTGACGCCCGAGGCCAAGGCGGCGCTCGACGCGGCCGACGACATCGTGGGTTACGCGCCCTATGTCGCGCGCGTCGCGTCGCGGCCGGGCCAGGCGCTGCACGCCAGCGACAACCGCGTCGAGGCGGAGCGCGCGGCGCGCGCCTTCGCGCTGGCCGCCGCCGGCCGGCGCGTCGCGGTCGTGTCGGGCGGCGACCCCGGCGTGTTCGCGATGGCCGCCGCCTGCGTCGAGGCGATGGAGGGAGGCCCCGCGGCATG